>DAOOWN010000004.1:0-54484 GCA_035371305.1 Bacteroidales bacterium | reverse complement strand
TCACATTAATGCAAGTAACGGAACTCCGCCCTATTCCTATTTATGGTCAACGAATCCACCTCAAACAACCAATGTTGCCGGTAATTTAACCTCAGGTGTATATTCGTGTACGGTTTCTGATGCTCAAAATTGCACAATAACAAATACATATGAATTGCCTTATATGTCGAATATTAATGTTGCGGCTCAATTACAGGAACCTCGTTGCGGGAACGATGGGGTTGTTCAACTAATCGTTAATGGTGGAGTTCCTCCTTATAATTATATATGGAATACCGATCCCAACAATCATAGCAATGTGCTGTCAGGATTAAATTCAGGTATTTATTTTGTAACAATAGTAGATGCATTAGGATGTGAGGTGTTTGCACAATATTCATTGTATCATCATGCAACACCATTAAGCGTAACTGTTACGTCAATAGTGAATATTTGTAATGGACAGAATAATGGAATGGCAGTAATCACTGCAACAGGAGGCACTCCTCCTTATTTTGACGGTCAGCATACTTTTTATTCGACTGACACGATTGTTCATTTGGCAAGTGGCAGCTATACAGTTATGATAAGTGACTCGTTGGGTTGCACTGCTCCGGTAACATTTCAAATACAAAGTCTCCCAATTCCTATTTTAACGGCATTTATTAGTAATAGTTCTTGCGGACAAGCAAACGGCAGCATTGTCCTTTCGTTGGGCAATGGAACACCGCCCTATTCTTATTCATGGTCGAATGGCATTACTATAAACGGAACAAACAATTCTGTAGTAATGAACCAAAATCTAAATGCAGGTGTATATAGCGTTACTGTTGTAAATGGTAATGGTTGCACAGTAGATAGTTTTTTTGTTGTAAATAATCAAACTTCAATGATGGCTTCTATTGATTCAATTGCTCCTCCATCATGTCAGAACACTCCTGATGGCTGTGCAAGCATTCTGGTAGAAAATGGTATGTCTCCATATTTATACAATTGGAGTAATGGTTGTACAAATAATACGTGCTGTAATATGTCGCCAGGTGATTATTTTGTAACGATTACCGATGCATCGAATTGTAATTATATATTGCCTATAAATATGCCTCAAGGTCAACTTCCATTTGCAGATTTTAATTATACGTCGATGTTAAACACTTATCAGTTTAACAACCTATCAACTCCAGGTAATTATGTATGGATGTTTGGAGACGGAAACGTATCGACAGAGATTAATCCTGTTTACACCTATTCTACAGATGGGACTTATACGGTTTGTTTAACTTTATTTTCATGTGATACCATTACACATTGTACGATAATTCATGTTGTTGGCAGTAATGTAAGTTCAATTGACCTATTTAAACCATTCATTGTTCCTAATCCTGCAAATGAATATTTTGAGTTGAAATTACCCGATTCAAAAATTGTTTTAATGGAACTATATAACAGTTTGATGCAGAAAATAGATGAAAAACGAATAAAAGACAATTCGGTTATAAGAACTTCAGATTTGGCCGAAGGAATTTATTTTGTAAAACTAACAAATGGAACCGATTCAAAAATAATGAAATTAATTATTCGACATCAACGATAAAAGCAACATTTTCTGAGGGTATTTTATTGCCATATGAGTCGTGGATTTCAACATTTTCAATATAGAATTTTTGTCCGGGCAACAAAGATTCTATTGCTTCCTTTTGTTCATTGGTTAATGCTTCTGAATTTGATTTAAGTTCTTTAGTGTTGCCATTATTATCGGTATAAACAAGTTTAAATCCGGAAATAGAAAACTGTTTTTTTAAATATTCTACTTTAGAATAGTTAAGTGTAATCTTTTCTTCTTTTAATAGTTCATTCCGTTTAATATGGCCACCTATAGTGTTACAGAGCATAGGTATAAGTGGTTGAAAAGGCTTAATGAAAAAGAAGATCTTTTCTGTTTTGGGTAGTTCTGAATTATTATTTTTTAATAATAGCGTAACTCGATTTGGATCTTTAACATTGATAATATAATGGTTCTTCTGTTTTTTTATTATTCCTCCAATTATTGAAATAGTATAATCGGTATCGTTTGGATTGCTATATACTATCTTAATATAATTATCAATGCCTGTATAAAGAATAGTAGTGTCTTCATATATTAAATTCAAGCATTTTACTTTAATGTTATTTATTTGTTGAGCAAAAGCAACATTTGTGCTTAAAAGTAAAAAAATAAAAATCGCTCTCATTTCATTTCAATATATTATAGCCATTTTACTAACGGAAAATCCATTCTGTGAGGAAGTAATGGATGAGTTGGATAAACTCTGAAAGCGTAATCGAAAACACCGGCTTTGGTAGTAGGAAGAGTACAAGAATACGTTACAACTCCTTTGTCTTCTTTAATTGAATTAAGCTTTTCGATAAACATAATCTCTTTAATTTGATCGAATTCCTTTTTACCAAATAATATTTCGATATTTATTTCTTTAGATGAAATTTCGTGCAAATTTAAACTCACTTCTGCAGTAAAGTTGTCGCCTAGATTTAGCGGTTTTGCAGTTGCGTCCGGAGTTTTTATGTTTACAACTTCTATACTATCCCATGAACGCAACATTCTTAGTTTCCATGCGGCTAATAAGCGAGCTTGTTCGTAATGGTTTTCGGTGAGTATTTTTCTTCTTTCGTATAGTTTGTGGTAGAATTTATTATAGTAATCGTTGAGTTGACGTTGCATGGTAAAATGGGGCACAATAGAAGAAATGGTTTTTTTAATATGCGAAATCCATTTAGGTGAAATTTGATTTTCGTTTTTTTGATAATAAAGAGGTGCAATTTCGTTTTCTAACAAGAAATAAAGTGTTTCTGCATCTAAATCGTCTTGAAAGGCTTGATTGGCGTATGTGCGCTCTTCTTTAAGTGCCCAGCCGGCACCTTTTGTGTAACCTTCAGCCCACCAACCATCCAGCACGCTGCAATTTACTACACCATTCATGATTGCCTTTTCGCCACTGGTTCCGGAGGCTTCTAAGGGTCTGGTGGGAGTATTAAGCCAAATATCTACGCCCTGAATAAGTTTTGAAGCTAATTCCATGTCGTAATTTTCAAGAAACAATATTTTGCCAACAAACTCGGGTCGGTGCGAAATGTCGTAAATCATTTTTATTAAATCTTGCCCTGCTTTATCGGCGGGATGAGCTTTGCCGGCAAAAATAAACATTATGGGTTTATCAGGATTATTAACCAATCTGCTCAATCGATTTAAATCGCTAAATAGTAGATGTGCTCTTTTATATGTAGCGAATCGTCTTGCAAACCCAATGGTTAAAATAGAATCGTTTAGTTTTTCTATTAGTTCTAAAACAAATTTCGGATTTTCCTGACGTATTTCGAGATTATCCATTAAACGTTTACGTATGAAAACAAAAAGATCTTGCTTAAGCCAGGTGCGTGTTTTCCATATTTCTTCGTCCGGAACTTGTTCTATTGCCTTCCAGGATTCAGGAGAATGTTGTTGATGTATAAAGTTGTTTGGCAGGTATTTATTGTAAAGTTTTAACCATGGTTTAGCAACCCAGGTTGGGAAATGAACTCCATTGGTTACATGTCCTATGTGTAATTCCTGAGGGAAATAATTGCTCCAGATGGGTTGAAACATTTCTCTTGATACTCTTCCATGAATGCGGCTAACTCCATTCACTTCCTGCGAAAGTTTACAGGCAAGAACGCTCATAGAAAATTTTTCGCCGGCATCGTCTTCGTTTACTTTTCCTAAACCAATAAAGGCTTGCCAGCTAATGTTGAATTTGTCGGCGTAATATGCTAAATAGGTTCTAATAAGGTCTTCCGGAAAAACATCGTGTCCGGCCGGTACGGGTGTGTGAGTGGTAAACAAAGTGGAGCTTCGAACAATTTCAATGGCTTCGTAGAAACTGAGATGACGTTGTTCGATAAAACGACGAAGTCGTTCGAGCCCGATAAAAGCAGCATGACCTTCATTGCAATGATACAATTGAGGCTGAATATTTAGCGATTCTAACATTTTTATACCGCCAATACCGAGAATAATTTCTTGTTTTAGACGGTTTTCATTATCTCCTCCATAAAGTTGGTAAGTTATTGCTCTGTCTTCAGCATTATTTTCGTCGATGTCGGTATCGAGCAGGTACAAAGTAACTCTGCCTACATTTACTTGCCACACTTTAGCAAAAACAGTTCTGCCCGGAAAGGATAAAGAAATCGTTACCCATTCGTTATCTTTGTTTCTAACAGGCAATACAGGCATATGTGAAAACTTTTGTGGTTGGTAAAGAGCAATTTGTTCGCCATTGATACTAAGTGATTGGGTAAAATAGCCATATCGATAAAGTAGTCCAACTCCAATCATGTTTTTGCACGAGTCACTGGCTTGCTTTAAGTAATCTCCGGCTAAAACACCCAAACCACCGGAGTATATTTTAAGACTGTCGTGAATACCATATTCCATACTAAAGTAGGCAATCAAGTCATCCTCATTAGGCTTTTGTGCCATATATGATTTAAATTGCCCATAAACTTCATTGTAATTGTTTAAAAATGTGGTGTTTTGTAATAATTCATTATACTGGTCGAGAGAAAGTAATTCTAAAAGAATAATAGGATTTTTATCTGCTTTTCTCCATAAAACAGGGTCAATCGACTCAAACATTTCTTGAGCTTGTATATTCCATGACCACCAAAGATTTTGAGCCATTTCCTTTAATCCGAACAGCGAGTCGGGAAGATATGTGTTTACCAACATCTTACGCCATTGTGGTTTGTTGTTGTTATTGTCTGAAAAAAGTGTATCGGGGAGTTTTTTGTTTTTGTATAATTCATGTCGTGAAGCAGCTTTGTGTAGTGCAATGGAATAAGCTTCCATATAATATTTAATGAGTTTTGACCAAAGGATCTCGCTTGCTATGGAGTAGGCTTTTTGCTCTGCCAACAATCGGGCATCATCGGGGAGCGAAGTATATTCTTTAATTGAATTAGCTGTTTGCAATACAACTTCTTCATAATTATCGTCATTGCGTTCGATGATGTAAACGCTATGTTGGTAATCGGAAAAATAGTTTTTTATCCATAAGCCAAAACCTGCTAAAGTAGTGGTTACGGTTGGTATATGGAAGGCAAGGCTTTCTAATGGTGTATAGCCCCAAGGTTCGTAATAAGAGGGGAAAACAGTTAGGTCAAAACCGATAAGCAAGTCGTAGTAAGGGAGATTAAAAATACCATCACATCCGTCTAAATAACAAGGAACAAAAAATAATTTAACTTTATCGTGTGCTAAATTATTAATTCCTTTTTCTTTGATTCGATTTAAAATGGGGTCATATTCTTCTTGGTGCAGGCGATGAGTTAAGAAATTATATTCGATGGGTTTTGAAAAATCACAATTGTGGATGTTTTCAATAACATCGGTTCGAGGTCCGGCATGGTTTGCAGGGACTAAGATAAAAGCATAAATATTTTTTTGTGACTCTTGTTTATTTAATTCTGCTAATGCATCGATAAAGATATCAATTCCTTTATTATGAAATTCGTAGCGTCCGCTATTAGCTATAAATATCGCATCTTCAGGTACATGAGTATTGGTCATGGCTTCAGCAATCGTAGTAAGCTTTCTGCGAGCAATTTGTTTTTTTTGTTGAAATGTTTCGCCTTTGGGGACAAACGTATCTTCAAACCCATTAGGAGTTACGACATCGGCTTTTTTGTCCAAAAAATGTTCGCATTCAATATTCGTAATTTCGCTTACTACCGTGAATGCATCGGCACTTAAGGCTGAGTTTTTTTCAAGCGAAAATTTTGACATAAGATTAAAACGATGAACCATTTCGTTGGTATCGTATTCATCGACCTTGGAATATAATGGTAGCCCATTACCGGCAATCGCTCTTCCGAGAGCTGTAGCATGCGTGGTGAAAAGAGTCCCGATTTGTGGAGTGTTGGTGTTAAGATACAACGCACCGGTTCCGGTCATCCATTCGTGGAAATGTGCAATAACTTTATCTTGAGCTGTAATAAAAAAATCGTAGAAACTATGAATAATTCGTGCAGCAGCATATCCAAACAAAGCCGGTTCTATATAATCCCACTGTCCGTTGAGTGAGTCGAGTTTGTGGCTTTCCCAAAACTCATAAAAAATTTTGTCTTTTTGTGAAAAATACGAAGTAAAATCGACTAAAATGGCCACCGGATTACCGGCAATGTTCCATCTGCCAATTTTGCATTTGATGCCATCCATATCGAGTTGCTTACGCCATGAACTGAACAAAAAATGGTCTTCAACAAATTCTGCGTGTTCGTTGGCTTCTTTCCATACATCAGGGCCAATTAATATATAACGATCGTTTAGTAAATCGGATATGGACTTGGCTTTTGTTGAGATAACAGTATAAATTCCACCTACTTTATTGCATACTTCCCAACTTACTTCAAACAAGTAATCGGGTAATACGGTCATTTGATTATTCATAATAAAAAATTTGGTTCAAAATTACATTAAAAATCATGTTTTTTACGATGATGTTCGTTTTAAAGTTAGCAGAAGTTATGAACAAAAAAAATATATTTTACACACAAAATGGGATACTACCATTCTCCATATTTATTTCTTAAGATTTATTGAATGAAATCGGAAATGGACTTCTCCTTAGTATATCCATTCTTCAATGATGTGCAATTTTTCGTAAAGTTCGAGTTGGTCGGGGAGTAGGGTTGTTTCAGAAAAAAGCATGAGTTCTTTATAAAATAATATACAAGCTTTTTTATTGTTAACATTAATATCTTTCCCAGCAAGTAACTTAATACTGCGATCCCGTGATGATTCAATAATTGCCAAAGCCTTCGTTTCCTGTTGTTGAACTTTAGCTTTTACGGCATATATTCCTTGTGGGGGGAGCAATTTACATTCTTCAACAACCGGAATCAGGTAAAATTCGTTTTGTTTTATGATAGTACCAATAAGCATGTACGAATCGTGTAAGCATGCGTTGGCTTTTTGAATTTCACCATTCATAATTGCTTTACGAATACGGGTACTGCTTACCGATTCGTGTTCTATTTCCATGGCAGGAAGTTGTTCTACCCAAAAGCCCAATGCTTGACCCATATCGAAAAGCATTCGATAGTTCCCTTCACGGTTGTGGCCGAAGTTATGGTTAAAACCTACCACGACAACCTTGGCATGAAGTTTTTGATGTAGTATTTTGCGAGCATAATCGATAGACGAGGTTTGAGCGAATTCTCTGGTAAATTCGATAATAAAAAGATGTTGTAAACCGGCTTTTTCAAGTGCCATGATTTTTTCTTCCTGCGAATAGATAAGAAAAAGTTCTTTGCCTACTGTTTCGGGATAGAGCACTTTACGTGGGTGGGGGTGAAAAGTTATAAGAACCGATTCCCCATCTATTTGCTTCGCTATATGGTTGAGTCGGTTGATGATGGTTTTATGTCCTAAATGCACGCCATCAAAAGAACCTGTTGTAACAACCGGATTTGTTATTTCAAAAAAATCATCAAAGCTATGATAGACCTTCATCTTTTAACGATGTTGAATATAAAAAGCAATTTTTTCGAGAGACGTAATCATGTCGTATTCTTCTAAAAATACATGTTCAGGAACTTTTAAGCGAGCCGGTGTATAATTCATAATCCCTTTTATCCCCGAAGCTACCAACTGTTCGCAAACATCTGCAGATACTTCGGGTGGAGTGGTAATGATTCCAATCGAAATATTTTCTTTTTTTATTACCTCAAACATTTCGTTAACAGGGTAGCAATTAATTCCGCTAATTAAGTGATGGGTTTTGTTTACATCGTTATCAAAAGCAGCTACAATTTTTAACTTTGATCGCCGACCGTTAAAATATCCGGTAATAGCTCTTCCCAGATTGCCCATCCCTACAATACATACATTGGCAGTAGAGTTGCTGTCAAGAATATTAGATAGTTTTTGCAATAGGTCTTGAATATTGTAGCCTTTTCTGAGTGTGCCACTATATCCGATAAGCATTAAGTCTCTTCGCACTTGTACTGGTGTTATATGAAGCAGTGCAGCTAAATCGTGCGAATAGATAAATTCCTGAACGGGCAATAAATCTATTAGAATTCGTCGATATTGGCTTAAACGTTCTACTGTTTTTTCAGGAATATTATTCATAGTTGGTTTTGTTAAATTTAATACTGATAGTTGTTCCTTGGTTTTCTTTGCTTGCAACATTGATTTCGGCATGGTAGTATTCACATATTTTTTTAACGATAGATAATCCTAATCCGCTGCCAGCAATATTTTGTGTTTTGGCATTTTTTATTCGTACAAATTCTTCAAACACTCTTTTTATTTCTTCTTCGTTCATTCCAATTCCGGTGTCTTTTACTTTTACTAAAATATAATTGGATTGTGCTTCGATAATAAACCGAACTTCACCATTGTTTTTGTTGTATTTTATAGCGTTAGAAAGTAAATTGTTGAAAATGATCTCCATTTCTTCTTCCATGGCATCCATGAACACTTCTTGTGGACCTTCGTAAATGATTTTTACCGATTTTTGAATGGCAAGTGGTGTAAAGGTGTCAATGGATAATAATGCGGTTTTAGCAATATTTACGGGGAGTAATTTTCTTTCTTTCTGTCCGGTTTCGATGCGAGTAAGATCGAGTAAATCGAAAATCAGATTTCGCATGTTTTGAATTCTGAAAAGTGAACGGTCAATTACTTCTTCGTAAGAAGATAAATCATTCCCAACTTGTCTTTCTTTCATCATTTTAAGATACCCCTCAATAATATTTAACGGAGTTTTTAATTCGTGCGATAGTACTGATAAAAACCTGAATCGAACTGCTTTGCCTTGCGTATTGAGTTGCTTGGTTAAGCTTCTTAAAAAAACATGTCGGGCTACGGTTTCCATCGTTGTTCGTAATTCCTGTGGAGTAAAGGGCTTTGGAATAAAGTCGTATGCTCCTTTGCGTGTTGCTTGTACGGCTATTTCTAACGATGCATAGCTGGTAATCATTACAACCAAAATATCGAGTTTTTCATTTTGGATATATTCTAATACGTCAAGACCTTGAATCCCCGGTAATTTGTTGTCGAGAAGAATAACATTGGGTAAATAAGAATTTATTATTTCAATCCCTTCTTCACCGGTAGAAGCCTCTTTAATTTCAAAAACGATTTCGTCTTCCAAAAAAGGGAAATTAACTTTATAATTGTTCAGAATTCTGTTAACTCCACTGCGTATTCCGGCTTCGTCGTCTATTACTAATATTTTTAGTGTTTCCATTATGAGATGTATTGTTCAATGATTTTTTGAATATATTTAAAATCTTTTCCTTTGTCGATTATGGCATCAACAAAAAGCCACGATTTCGATTCTTTTTCGTTGGCGTCAAACGATATTCCAAGTTCAGAGCTGACGGCGGTAAGCATAATGACAGGTATATCGGGATATTGCTGTTTGATTTTTCGGGCTAATATAAAACCGGAGTCGTTGGTTTCCATCATTAAATCGATGAGTGCAATATCGGGCTTGATGTTTTTAATTTGTTCTGCTGCTTCAATACTTGATTGGCATGTAATGACTTTATAGTTGGCTTGCGAAAACCAAATTTTTGACTGATAAAGAAAGTCGAAATCATCGTCAACTAAAAAAATTGTTGCCATATGCTAATTTTTAGGAAGTTTAATAATAAACGTAGTTCCTGTAGGTCCTTTTTGGATATTATCATTCGTTTCTACTTCTATAATCCCTTTATGCATTTTCACAATTCCGTAAACAATAGGTAAACCTAAGCCATTTCCTACACCTATTGGTTTTGTGGTAAAGAAGGGTTCAAACAATTTTGCCTTATTTTCTTCAGCGATACCACTTCCGTTATCTTTAACTTTAATTACGAAGTAATTCGCTTCTTCGCTTAAAATAACATGGATTTCACCTTGGTTGGTAATGGCATCGGCTGCATTTCTGATTAAATTGATGAGCACTTGAAGCATTTGGTCGGCATCGAGCATGGCAAGCATGGGTTTTTTGTCTGAAATAATGCTTATATTGATGTGTTCAGGTATTATAATTGATTCTATCGCTTTTTCAGCTAAAGAATATAAGTCTGTTTCGGTAGCATTGACTTGATTTCTGCGAGCAAAATTTAGTAATCCGTTTACAATTTTTTTGCAGCGGTTTCCTTGGTTAACAATGAGTTCTAAGTCTTTGTATAGAGCTGAGTCGGGAGGACATTCTTCGAGTAAAAGATTGCAGTACATAATGATAATGCCAAGCGGATTGTTTAATTCGTGTGCAATTCCAGCCGATAATTGTCCCATATGAGCAAGTTTTTCGGCTTGTTTCAGTGCAATTTGTGCCGAAGTGAGTTTTTCGTTGGTAAGTGCTAAATCGTTTACTGATTTATGAAGACTTTCAATGGTATAGGGCAAGCACATTTCTGTTTCGGCGATTCCCTCAATTATGGCAATGGCATGGTCGATACAGGTAGCATATCCGCATGCGCCGCAGTTAAGCATATCGGATGCTGTGTTTTTGCCCATTTTTTTTAAAATTTTGTCAATGTCGTCGTACGAAGGCGAAGGAATTCTCCTGTCTTGAGGAGAAAATGATGTGCTAAGATTTAAATCAGAGAATTGAAGCAGGGTGTTTTCGAATTCTTTTTCGTCAGTTTCGGAAATCCTTTGGCGGGCATAGTTTATAAGCAAATTGTGTTTTATAAATTTACTAACAATCGGATTGGTAATACCGGGTCCCATGATACACCCTTCGCAACAAAGCAATTCGAGATGCTTTTTGTCGTTTTTGCTATCGGAAAACCATTTTATGGCTTGTTGCATGTCTTCTTTCCCTTGTGCAACGATGAATTTATTTTCTATCAAATCATGGTAACGTCCCATTGTTTGAGACAGTCCAAAATTGATTGGAAAGACAGTTGCTTTGTGCGCTTTTGGGAAGTCGAATTCGTATTCGCTACTTTTTTCAACATCAATGTTTTTAATAGAAAACAAATTTCTTAATTCTTTAAACGTTATGGCAATGTCAATTTCTTCGCTTTCTACTTTTTTTGAAATACATGGACCAATAAAAATCAATCGAACATTTTCTCCATAATGCTTTTTAACAGCTCTTGCCGTAGCCACCATTGGCGAAACAATAGGAGCTAAATGGTTGGTTAAATCAGGATAGTATTGTCGCACAAAGTACGTTACTGCCGGACAGTCAGAAGTTATATAGAAGTTGCTTTCTTTATCGTAAAGCTCTTTGTATTTTTTTGCTACCAGCTCTGCACCGAAAGCTACTTCAATTATTTTCCAAAAGCCTAAATTTTTGATAGCTCCCAGAACTTTTTTATAATTTTCTACCTCACAAAATTCAACCGGAAAACTGGGTGCTAAAAGGGCGATCACTTTTTCGTTTGTATGCAACATTTCCTGAACATCATTTTCGTTGCGGATGAATGTTTTGGCGTTTTGACTGCAGACTTTAATGCAATTGCCACAACCAATACAACGTTCGTGTATTACTTCGGCTTGCCCGTTGTTGATGCGGATTGCTTTTGCCGGACATTCCCTTACGCACGTATAACAAACTCTACATCTTTCAGGTAGGGTATAAACAAGTTTTATGGTCGAATTTTTTTTCATTCTTCTTTTTGTATGTAAAACAATGATGAGTCGCTGCTTTGTTTTTCTTTAATTTCTTGGTAAAGTGAAATAAGTTGTGTGTTACGCTGTGGATATCGTATGAGTGTTTGGTCAAAAATTTCGAACCATTGTTTTGAAAATTGCTTGAACTCGGTATTTTGATTCTCTTTTGATGCTCCTCCGCCATAATAGCAACCATTCGGGCATGCAAGAATCTCAATAAAGGCTGGAAGTCGGTTTTCCCATGTCTCTAAAGCTGTTTTTATATGACTCATACCGTTTATTATTCCGAACGAATATTCGCGTTGATGTAGTGTGATTTTTACGATACCGAAATTTTCGACATTTCTGAAAGAGTCAAAATTTATATTATTATTTGCTGCATTGTTTTCTAAGCTCAGCATGCGTACTATGGCTTCGCTCATTCCTCCCGGAATAAATGGAAGATATGATAAGGCGCTGAATAAATGAAGTGGTTCGTCTGTTTTTACATTAGAACTGTTATTACCATAAGAAGTGGTTTGCTTTATTTTCATTAATTCGCGAACCGTATAAGCATAATTTTTATCTTTTACGGATTCAGTAGCGTGAATATGTTTTTGGGCAACGCAGGTAGTAAATTCGTGTAGTTGAAATTTTGATTCGGGATAAATGTGTTCAAGTATCTTTTGAAAAAAATAAATGGGTTTAATTAACGCTGATAGTTTGATGTTTTCGTTATACAATGACTTTTGTATATAAAGCTCGGCAGATGGGCAAAATGTGGAAATGAGCGTTTTATTTTCTTTTAGCGTAGCTTTAAACTCATTTAATAGTTCATATAAATATAAATCAATGGCAGGGTTTAATGAGAAAACATGGTTTGAACCCGATTTTCGTAATATTGAAACAGTGTGATTCTCGCGTGAGCGGGCGGTTTTGTTTAACGATGTGATAGCTTGGTCGAATTCTAATATTGGCGAAAAAATCGATATGGTTTTTTGAGCAGTGTTTCCTAATGACGAAAAAAAGGCTGAAATGTTTTCTCTTTCGTACAACGAAGCTGTTGGGCAAACTTGTAAGCATTTTCCACAATAAACACATGCTGATTGATACAATAATTTGCCAAATTCAGGTTCTATTCGAGATTGTTTGCCTTTGTTGTTAAATTGTAAAACATTACATTTTTGAACTTCGTTGCAAATGGTTACGCATTTTCCGCATAAGATACATTTAGCATACTCGCGCGTTATAGCAGGTGATGATTTGTCGGTGTTAAAGGCTATTTCTTTAGTATGAAAACGCCGTTGGTCTACGTTTAATTCATTTGCTAGTAAACGTAATTCGCATGCATTATTCTTTACACAATATAAACAATCGTCCGGGTGATTTGCTAAAATTAATTCGAGCAACATGCTTCTCTTTTTGAGTAATTCTGGGCTATGAGTAGTTATGTTTAATTCTTCTGTAATTCTTGTGTTGCACGATGGGATGTAGCTTTTGCTGTTTTCGTCGTAAACGATGCAAATTCTACAGGGGTAGTCAGAATGTTTTCCTTCGAAATGGCAAAGTGTTGGAATGTTAATGCCTTGTTTACGAATAACATCCAAAAGCAATTCGCCTTTTGTGGCTTTTATTTTTTGCCCATTTATATGGATGGTTATATTGGCTTCTTTTTTCATTTTACTTAAAAGTTATTGCACTGAATTTACACATTTCGTAGCAGATGCCGCATGAGGTGCACTTGTCTTGAATAATAAAATGCGGATGCTGTATAACGCCAATTATGGCGTTTTCGGGACATTTATTAAAGCAAATATGGCAACCTGTGCATTTTTCAACTTGAATAGTATAAGTGCGAAGATTTTTGCAAACACCGGCTTCGCAATGCCGCTCATATAAATGTTCTTCTACTTCATTTTTAAAATAAAGCAATAGGTCGTGAATTAAGTTCGGGAATTTTTTCCCTAAACCGCAAAGCGAAGTGTTTGAAATGGTATTCGAGAGCTCTGTAAGCATCATTACTTCTTTTATTCTTACCAAGGTTTCTTTTGTTTGTTCATTTTCGGGTCGTTTTGTCAGCATTTCTAATATATGATACAGTTGTTTACTTCCCTCTCGGCAAGGAAGACATTTGCCACAACTTTCGTTTTGAATAAAATTGATTTCGTTTTTGATATAATCTACAATGCAATTAGAATGATCGATAAACAGTATAGAACCATCATAAACAAAAGATGGTTTTGAAAAATTAATAATAATATTTTCCAAGAAACTTTGGTCGAAAATATTTCCGATAGGACCGCCTAAATGAATGGCTTTAACATTTGCATTTTCGTTTTTGGTAAGGTCGTATATGTGCTTCAAAGGCACTCCTAAGGGCAATTCAAATACACCTCTTAAAATATTGATTCCCGATACGGAAAAAAGTTTTGTCCCATAGCCTTGTTCATTCCCAATAGATTTAAACCATGCTGTTCCATAACGTACAATGTATGTAACTTGAGTCAGTGTTTCGACGTTATTAATTACGGTTGGCTTTCCAAAAAGGCCTTGTTGTATAGGGTAGGGTGGTTTTTCGTTGGGCATCGCTTTTTTGCCTTCTATCGCATTGATGATGGCTGTCTCTTCGCCAATAATATAAGAGCCGGGTGCAATAAAAATATGAATGTCTAATGAATATCCGCTTTTTTGGATGTCAAAACCAAGTAATCCGTTGTCGTATGCTTGTTTTAGGGCATTTTGAATTTGTTTTATAGCCAAGCTAAACCGATAAGGAATAACAAGATAAGCCTTTGTACTTCGAAGTGCATAAGCGCTAATAGCAATCGACTCTAAAACAAGATGAGGGTCGCTTTCCATCAGCAGGCGGCCATGAAATGAAGAAGGATTGCTTTCGTAAGCATTACAGATTAGAAAAGATTGTTCTGAGTTTGTTTTTGTGAGTTGTTGCCATTTTAATCCGGTAAGAAATCCACTTCCACTTCTTCCTTTTAATTCGCTTTCGCGAATGATTGAAATAATGTCGTCTTGTTTTATGTTTCTGAGTGCATATAAAAACGTAGTCCATCGATTCCATGAAAGGGCAGATAACAAAGAAGGTGGTTCACAAAATCCACAAGCTTCTGTTATATGCCTGCTTTCATTGCAAAACCATTTTTGTTCTTTCAATAAGGGAACTCCTTCCCATGCTTCGGTATTCTGAAAGTTTAGCTGTCCTAATAAATGATGATGTTGAACCCATTGAGAAAAAACTGCTTCTAAAAGCGAATAAATTTCGTTTGAATAAATTTCAGCATAATAGATTCTTGCTTTACCGGGAAGTTGAATGCCAATAACCGGCTCGAATGATAGAATTCCAAATGAACCTGTTTCTATGATATTGAATGTCGTTTTTTGAGTTTCGGCATACCGATTTATTTCAGCTTTAATTTCTGTGATAATGTTTTCGGGTGTTGCAGAAGAAATAGATATAAAAATGGTGGGTATTGATACTTTTTCATGGTGCATCAACATGAGCCATTCATTGGGGAATTCTCTTTTTTCTATATATGGCAAAAGTTCGCCAAAAGATGGTGTCATAGTTTAGTTTCTTTACTGTATTTGTCAAGGATGGATTTAATTTCATCAACCGACGAAATTAAATAAACATCATTGTTTATTCTAATATGTTTTTTGCAAATCCCCGTACACATTCCAACATCTAAACTATAAAGTGCATCGGAACTTATTTCACCCGGTTCAATGCCTATCAAATTTTTTAAATATGAAATAATTTCTTGATGGTGATTCATTTTACAAAGCGGACTGTTGCAGATTTCTATGTGATATTTGCCTTTTGGTTTGAATCTGAATTGGGGATAAAACGATAAAATACTATAAATTTGCTCCGACGAGGTGTTAAAATGTTCCGCTACTTCATATAAAACAGTTAGATTGATTGAACCGTATTCGGCCTGAATGGCCTGAAGTGCCGGTATGACGAGTCCCTTGTTGTAGCCAGGAAACGTTGATAATATCTGTTTAATTGTATTCATAAATAAAATATGTACAAATATACAACTTAATTGTGAAAAAAAGAACAATGTTAATAATTTAACAGATGTTTTTTAACATTTTTTTCGCCTATCTTTGCCTATCTTTGAAAAAAAAAGTAAAATGAGTAACGTCGAACCAAAAATAAAGGTAAATATTTGTCTTGGAAGTTCTTGTTTTGCACGAGGAAACAAAGAATTGGTTAAAGAATTAAACGAATTTTTTATGCGACATCATTTGCTCGAATACATCGATTTTAAGGGCACAAGATGTTTTGGAGAATGTAAAGATGGTCCTTTTTGTAAAATTGACGATAAACTTTTGTCGTTCCATTCAGTAACCGAAGTTATTAGCTTTTTAAAACAGAACTACCCCATTTTTAATAAAATTGATTTATGAAGAATGCCGTTTTCTATATAAATGCAAATAAGTGCATCCTTTGTTACTCGTGTGTAAGAACTTGCCCGGTTAAGGCAATCGAAGTAAAAGCAAATTCAACTTTTGCGAAAATTATTGACAGTCGCTGCGTAAATTGTGGTAGTTGTGTTCCGTCGTGCCCAACCGAAGCCATCGTTTACACAAAATCTATAGAACAGGCAGACGCTATTTTAAGCAAAGAAAAAAATGCGATTCTTTTAGATCCAGCTATTGCAGCAGAGTTTCCTGATATTAGCGATTATCGTAAATTTGCTCAAATGCTAAGACAGATTGGCGGTAAAAATATTTTTGATGTGTCGTTTGGTGTTGATTTAATGACCATTCAATATCAACAAATCATTCAAAATTTTAAGGGGAAACATTATATTACCTCCGCATGTCCGGTTATCAACGATATGGTGAGTAAATATTACCCTGAATTACTTAGTAACCTGATTACAGTTCTTACACCGGCTCAGATTATGGCCAAAATAGCAAGAAAAATAGTTGGCAATGATTCGGAAATTATTTTCATTACTTCTTGTACAGCTTCAAAATCTGCATATTTTAAACCTGAAAAAGAGGAACATATTGATTGTGTTCTGACATTTGAAGAGTTGCGCAATATTTTCTTAAAACATAATATTTCTGAAACTCAATTGGAATATAGCGATTTTGATGGTCCACAAAGCAGAATGGGAAGTCTATTCCCGATTGCCAATGGTTGGATTGAGTTAACCGATTTAGATCAGAGTATAGTAAATAGCGATATAATAACCATTGTCGATAAAAATAATTCCATTAACGCACTGGATGAGTATTCAGATAAAATGAATCAGATCCGCAAACATTTAAACATGTTTTATTGCAAAGGGTGTATTAATGGACCGGGCATGACCAACCCTGAAAATATTTTATTGAAAACCAATTTAGTAGCAGAATATACAAAGAAAAGAGCAAATTCCATATCAATAAAAAAATGGCAGGATTATATTGGCGAATATAGCCAAATCGAAATGGAAACTTCATTCGAAGCAAACGATCAACGAATTAGTGTTCCCGAAGAAAGAGTTCTCGAAACCCTTGCCATATTAAAAAAGGAAAAAAGTGATTATACAAAAGGTTGTCAGGTATGTGGGTACAAATCGTGTAAGGATTTTGCTGCATATGTTGCTGTAGGAATGGCAAAAAGCGATATGTGTTTACACAACTCACTCGATCACAGAAATCATTATATAACCAGCTTGCAAAAGAAAATAGAAGAGATGCAACGTTCGCACGAAGAAGTTAAAATTGAGCAGGAAAAAACGAAAAAAGATAAGGAATTGGCTCAGCAAGCCATGGAGATTTTAAATGCTATGTTGCAAAAGTTGCCTGCTGCAGTGGTTATTGTTGATAATAGCTTGAAAATTATTAGAAGTAATCAGAGTTTTATTAATTTACTCGGCAAAGAAGCATTAGAAATCAGCGAAATTATTCCCGAGCTCTCCAGTGCCGATTTAAAAACGCTGCTCCCTCCGTCTGTTTTGCAATATTTTTCTTTCGTACTTGAAAACGATGATAATATTTCAAACAAAGATATTCAATTTAATGAAAAACTTATAAATATTTCTATTTTCTCTATTCACAAAAACAAAATTGTTGGTGCTGTACTGCGCGATTTATATGCTCCTGAAATTCGAGACGAAGAAGTAATAAACAGATTAAATGAGGTGATAGATAAAAATCTTCAAATGGTACAAAAAATCGGATTTTTACTTGGCGAAGAAGTTGCAGCAACTGAACAAATGCTCCATTCTATCATTCAATCATACAAATCGAATAAAAAATGAACCATTTTTATTTAGATATATTTTGTCAACAGCAATTTAAGCACAACCAACGTATATGTGGCGATGTTTTTCTAAGCCAAAGAATAAAAGAAGAAAAACGAACCATTTTAGTGCTTTCTGATGGTATGGGGCATGGAGTAAAGGCAAATATTTTAGCAACACTTACAGCTACTATGGCAGTAAGCTTTACCAAAAACCATCGCGACCACTACAAAATAGCCGAAATATTAATGAATACGCTTCCGGTTTGCAGTGTCCGAAAAATGAGCTATGCAACCTTTACCATCATTGATATTGAGCCAGATGGCTTGGTACATATCATTGAATACGATAATCCCAAAACATTGGTTTTTAGAGGAAGAAAAAGCTTAGATGTGGGTTGGCAATGTATGTGGCTAAATAATGAAAAGTTTAAAGGTAAAGAAATTTTAACATGTACTTTTCAAGCCCAAAAAGAAGATAGAATTGTTACAATGACGGATGGAATTGTTCAAGCCGGAATGGGAACGAATGAAATGCCATTTGGTTGGGGAATTGAGAATGCAGAACAATATATAGCAGCTAATATTCAAAAAGATAAAACCATTTCAGCCGAAGAATTAGCCGAAAAAATTGTAAAAAAAGCGGTAAAGCATGATGCATTTATGCCGGGAGACGATACTTCTGCTTGTGTAGTATATTTTAGAGAACCCCGTTCATTGCTTATATGCACAGGACCGCCTTTTGATAAGCAAAATGATAAGATTTACGCTCAAAAATTAAAAGAATTTAATGGTAAAAAAATCCTTTGCGGAGCTACAACAGCCGACATTATTGCACGCGAATGGAACGAAACCATTACAGATACGTTGGATTTTATTGACCCCGATTTACCTCCCATTTCATATATGAATGGTGTAGATTTAATAACAGAGGGAATCCTAACATTGACCAAAGTTTTTAATTTACTGAAGAATTTTAAGCAAGAATACTTGTACATGAAAGGTCCGGCGCATCAAATATTAAAAATGCTTATTGAAAGCGATTATATAACCTTTATTATTGGTACAAAAATAAATGAAGCTCATCAAGACCCCAACCTTCCAATGGATATTGAAATCAGAAGAACCGTTATTAGACAAATTGCTCAATTACTTGAAGAAAAGTGGCTTAAGACTGTATATTTAGAATATATATAGTTCATTTATTAACGAATTAATAAAAATAATGTATTTTTGCATCATGGCCTCGTAGTTCAATGGATAGAATATCAGATTCCGGTTCTGAGGGTTGAGGGTTCGAGTCCCTCCGGGGTCACAAAAAAGATAAAATGAATTTAAACGACTCATTAACCATTGCTTTAAAAGCTGCAATAGATGCAGGTAGAATAATATTACATTATTATAACCTCCCTTTTAAAGTTGAAATAAAAGACGATCATTCTCCGGTAACCATTGCTGATAAGGAGTCGCAAAAAATAATTTTAAGTTATTTAAAAACAACACCTTATCCAATTATAAGCGAAGAAATGGAAACAATTTCATACGAAGATCGAAAAAAATGGGATTATTGTTGGATCGTTGATCCACTCGATGGAACGAAAGAGTTTATTCATAAAAATGGTGAATTTACTGTAAATATTGCGCTGGTTCATAATCAAATTCCAATTCTTGGTGTTATTTATAGTCCGGCTTCCGGTGAGCTATATTTTGCAGCAAATGCTATGGGGGCTTTTAAGATTAGGATTGAAAACCACGATTTGAATTTAGATACATTAAAAAAATTGCCAACTGCTACTGAAACAAACTTGTTAAAAGTAGTTGTAAGCAGAAGCCATTCTAACGCTCAAACAGATTCGTTTGTAGAAGCATTAAAAGAGACGCACCCAAATGTAGAAAAAGTGGTAGGAGGTAGTTCTGTTAAGATTTGTAAAGTTGCTGAAGGTACTGCGCATATATACCCTCGATTTGGAAGAACGATGGAATGGGATACTGCTGCCGGACATGCTATTTTGAAATATTCAAATGCTAAACTAATAGATATTGATACAATGCAAGAATTGTTGTATAATAAAGAAAATCTTGAAAATCCCTTTTTTATTGCAATACAAAACCACATTAAACTATAATTATATGAAAATAACAATAGAAATAGAAAACCTTAAATGTAAAGGATGCGCCAATACTATCAAGAAAAGTATCTCCAAAATGAATGGCGTTAAAAATGTAGAAGTTGTATTCGAACCGGAATCCGTTGCGATTGAATATGATGAGAAAGAAGTTAACAGAGACGATTTTGTTCAGCTTTTATCAAAATTGGGCTATCCCGAGAAAGGAAATAATACGTTGATTAAAAACGTTAAATCATACGTGAGTTGTGCAATAGGAAGAGTAACTAAAAAAGAAGAATAAGAATGAAAAGAATAATATTCATTTTTGTCCATTTACTATTTTTTACATCATTGTTATCTGGACAAGATTTTAATCAAACTACCATTGACTCCAAAAAGCAAGATACGATATTAATCGGTTATTGTACAAGGACTGTTTTTTCAAGCCAGCCTTATAGCGATTGGTTTTTACCGGAATACAAATCATATCTTCCCAACAGTGAAGTCATGTCCGAATTAAAAGATGCTGTTTCTGAAGAGCTTCATATTGTTGTAGTTTTTGGTTCATGGTGCTCCGATAGTAAAGAACAGCTACCTCGATTTTTTACTATAATAGATAAGCTTTCTTTATACGACGATATGATTGATATTATAGCAGTAGATAGAAAAAAACAAGCATCCGATGTAGATATGACTCCTTATAGTATTGAGAAAGTTCCCACTTTTATTTTTTATAAAAACGGAAAAGAAGTTGGGCGGATTATCGAAACGCCACATACAACATTAGAAAACGATATGCAACTAATTTTAAAAAAATAACATATGAATACGGAAAAAACATCATCAACAGCAAAAGTATTAGGTATTATTTCTATTATCATTGCATTAATTTCTTTTGCTATCGCATTTATTCCCTATGTAGGAGCGATTGCTACAGTTACCGGCTCTGTCGGTTTAATTTTGGCTGTAATTGCTTACTTTTTAGCGACCAAAAATCAAAATAAAGGATTAATTTTAGCTGCATTTATTGTATCGGTTTTTAGCATCGTTTTTGCTTATTGGCAATACACCGAAATCGAAAAGAAAGCAAAACAAGCAATAGAGGGATATACCAACGAAATAGACCAGATGGAGTCACTCGATAGCCTCGATAGCAACGTGGACGATATGCAACAACGATTAGATAGCTTGTAATTTATTTTTAGAATAAAAAACGTTTCTTATGAAATGTGCTATAAGCAAAAATTGATTGAGAACAATAAATGATTAATTATGGCGTATTTTATCCCGAGAATTCAGGACGAAAAATGGGGATAAGCCGTAGCCTAAATATTGAAAATTAAAAAAAAGCATATGAAAATAGAATTTTTAGCCCTTTTATGTTTTTTGTTTCTTATAGCTTGTCAACCAAAAGGAACCGTTAAAATTAAAGAAACCTATCCCGATGGTCAACTCATGAAAGAGTATATATTAGATACAACTCAACAAAAACAAGACACAATAGAAAAAACGGAGTATTATCCTAACGGAAATATTAGAATTAAAGGGACCTACGAAAATAATTTGCGTCATGGCGAGTGGCAATATTTTTACAAGAATGGTCAATTATGGAGTAAGGGAAACTTTATACATGGTAAGAGCAACGGAATATTTATAATTTACGAAGAAGATGGAAAGTTGTTTATGCAATCATCTTATAAAGAAGGGGTTCCCGATGGTTTATGGGTTTTTTATGAAAAAGGCAAAAAGAAAAAAGAAGTTTTATATAAAAATGATACTATCGTTAAAGAAACCGATTTTTAATTTTATGTTGCAGGCATTCATATTTGTTCTTATATTGTTTTGGTCATGTTCAGCAGGTATTGAGGATGCTAAAAATAAAATTAATTTCCCAGAGAAAATTGAATGGAAAGAATTGCTAAATGGTCTCTATTACTGTGAAATAGAAAACCCGTATCATTCAAAAATAGGCGACAATAGAATAACGTTGGTTAAAGCCAATCCAGAGATATTAAACGCTGATATTTATTCCAATACTTCTTTTGATAGTATAAAAAGAACCGCAATGGTATGGAGCGAAGATTTTGATTTAAATCTTGTCGTCAATGCCGGCATGTACAATTTAAGCAATACATATCAAGCCGAAGGGTTTTTAAAATGCCAAAACAAAATCAATAATGGTAGATTTAAAGAAAGTTTTAAAATGTTTGCTTTTTTTAACCCATTAGATAGAGAACATTACAAGTCTTTTGAAATAATGGATGGCGAAAGCGAACCGGTTGAAGATTTTATTGATAAATATCAGTCATGTTTTCAGTCAATTAGAATGATAGATTGCAATGCTAAACAAGTTGTTTGGAAACCAAGGCGAATTATATATAGCAGTATGTGTGTGCTTGCAAACGATAAAAACAACAATATTATTATTGCCTTTACGCGAACACCATTGTCTGCTAACCAAATGAGCAACCTACTGCTTCATTTGCCAATAAATATACGCTCTGCTATGTATTTAGAGGGTGGACCGGAAGCCTGTCTTTATATAAAAACACCGGATACCGTAATTTCTAAAAATGGCAGTTACGTTTCGCTTTCATTTCCCACCGATACCAACACTCGGTATTGGAATTTGCCAAATGTAATAGGAATAAAAAGAAAATAGTCCGTTTATCGATAAAATATTTTTATAGAAAAAACGAAAAAAAATTTGATGTTAAAGAAAAAAGCTATATCTTTGCAACCCAATTAAAATTATTGTTTAATATGATTATTGTACCTGTTAAAGAAGGCGAAAGCGTAGATAAAGCGTTGAAAAAATACAAACGCAAATTCGAAAAAACCGGCGTTATGAAAGAATTACGTGAACGTAAAGCATTCAAAAAGCCTTCCATACGTCGTCGCGAACAAATAATTAAAGCAATTTATATTCAAAAATTACAACAAGGGTTAATTACCAAGTAGTTTGGTTTTTATTAACGTTTTTACTAAAAAACGTTAAGCATGAAACAAAACCAAAATTCTTGCGTTAAAAAACAAAGAAATTACCCTTGTTTACATGAATATTTTTGAAGCTTTTTCTAATTACTTAACGTTCGAGAAAAATTATTCAAATCATACTTTAAAAGCATACATTGGAGATATAAAACAATGTGATGCTTTTATTTCTTTATTAAATAAAGACATGCTCCATGCCGAAACATCCGATTTAAGAGCATGGATTGTTCAATTACTGGAACAGAACGAACAACCGACGTCCATCCACAGAAAAATATCTTCGTTAAAAACCTTTTACATTTTTTTACAACGCGAGAAATTAATTGAAAACAATCCTACCAGGAAATTAGTATTGCCTAAAACGCGTAAAAGGCTTCCTGTTTTTGTTGAAGAAAAAAATATGATAGACTTATTTTCGCTTATAACTTTTGAAGAAAACTTTACAGGATATCGTGATAAGGTTGTTCTATCACTTCTATATGCGACAGGCATGCGATTAAGTGAGTTGATTAATTTAAAAATTGCGGACATCGATTTTAAACAAAAAACATTAAAAGTTTTTGGAAAAAGAAGAAAAGAACGCATTATCCCTTTCGGTAATTCTTTATTAAATGACTTGAATCAATATTTAGTTACCAGAAAAGAATTCAACTCTCCTTATTTAATAATAAGCGAAAAAAACGAAATGGCATACCCAAAATTAATCTATAGAATAGTTCATCATTATTTAGGTCTCATTTCAAATCTAGATAAGAAAAGTCCGCATGTATTAAGGCATACGTTTGCAACACATTTATTAAATAATGGTGCCGATTTAAATTCGATAAAAGAATTATTGGGACATGCAAATTTAGCTGCCACACAAGTATATACACACAATTCATTTGAACAATTAAAAAAAGTTTACAACAAGGCTCATCCAAGAGCTTAATTAAAAAATAGTAACAATTAAAAAAACGGAGGAACTAATTATGAAAGTAAAAATCCAAACTGTACATTTTGACGCTGATAGCCGTTTAGAAGAATTTATCCATGAGCGAGTAGACAAACTTATTAATCGTTACAAATCAGTTATACGAGCTGATGTGGTTCTACGTCTCGAGAAATCAGAATCCCAAGACAATAAAATTGCTGAAATAAAATTAGAAGTGCCCGGAAATAATTTATTTGTAAAAAAACAATCAAAATCGTTCGAAGATGCAGCCGATTCTGCTGTTGAAGTATTGCATCGACAACTCGAAAAAATAAAAGATAAGCGTTAATAACTTTTCAAAATAGTAGTATTTTAAGGGGCTGCAAAAAAAAACACAGCCCCTTAAATTTTTTTTAGAACATATTTTGAAATATCATTTATTTAGTATATCTTTGCGGTCTAAAATTTTAAGGTTCTTTGATTGCCGATGTAGCTCAGTTGGCCAGAGCAGCTGATTTGTAATCAGCGGGTCGGGGGTTCGAATCCCTCCATCGGCTCAAAATATTAGTTGGGGAGATACCAAAGCGGCCAACTGGGGCAGACTGTAAATCTGCTGGCGTATGCCTTCGTAGGTTCGAATCCTGCTCTCCCCACTTACCAATATATCATTGCGGGAATAGCTCAGTTGGTAGAGCATCAGCCTTCCACGCTGAGGGTCGCGGGTCCGAGTCCCGTTTCCCGCTCTTTTGCCGATGTAGCTCAGTGGTAGAGCACTTCCTTGGTAAGGAAGGGGTCATGGGTTCAACTCCCATCATTGGCTCTAACTTTATTTTAAAAACGAGTATTAATTTTATAAAATTCTAAATTATGGCAAAAGAAAAATTTGAAAGAACGAAACCTCACGTTAATATTGGTACTATTGGACACATCGACCATGGTAAAACCACATTAACGGCTGCAATTACTAAAGTATTAGCTGAAAAAGGTTTATCAGAATTCCGTTCATTTGATTCAATTGATAATGCTACGGAAGAAAAAGAACGTGGTATTACTATTAATACTGCACACGTAGAATATCAAACAGAAACACGTCACTATGCACATATCGACTGCCCCGGTCACGCCGACTATATTAAAAATATGGTTACTGGTGCTGCTCAAATGGACGGTGCTATCTTAGTTGTTGCTGCAACTGATGGTCCTATGCCTCAAACACGTGAGCATATTCTTTTAGCTCGCCAAGTAAACGTTCCCAAAGTTGTTGTTTTCATCAACAAAGTTGACATGGTTGAAGACGAAGAAATGCTTGACCTTGTTGAAATGGAAGTACGCGAATTATTAAGTTTCTATCAATTTGATGGCGACAATGCACCCGTTATTCGTGGTTCTGCATTAGGTGGTTTGAATGGTGACCCCAAATGGGTAGAAAAAATCATGGAACTCATGAACGCTGTTGATGAATATATTCCTCTACCTATTCGCGATGTTGAAAAATCATTCTTAATGCCCGTTGAAGACGTATTCTCTATTACCGGACGCGGTACCGTTGCAACCGGTAGAATTGAAACCGGAGTTGTAAATACCGGAGACGAAATGGAAATCGTTGGTTTAGGTCATGAAAAGAAGAAAACGGTTGTTACCGGAGTTGAAATGTTCCGTAAAATATTAGACCGCGGTGAAGCCGGTGATAACGTAGGTTTATTACTTCGTGGTGTTGATAAAAAAGAAATTCAAAGAGGTATGGTTATTGCAAAACCCGGAACCATTACTCCTCATACTCATTTCAAAGCCGAAGTTTATTTCTTAAAGAAAGAAGAAGGTGGACGTCATACTTCATTCAGAAATCATTATCGTCCTCAATTCTACTTACGTACATTAGATATTACCGGTGAAGTTATTTTACCCGAAGGTGTAGAAATGGTTATGCCGGGCGATAACTTAACCATCGAAGTTAAATTGATTTACCCTGTGGCTATCAACAAAGGATTACGTTTTGCAATCCGCGAAGGTGGTAGAACCGTTGGTGCAGGTCAGGTAACAGATATTATTGAATAAGATGGATAAAAAGCAAAACAGCAAAAGCTGTTTTGCTTTTTATACGGGTGTAGCTCAATTGGTAGAGTAGTGGTCTCCAAAACCATTGGCTGGGAGTTCGAGTCTCTCCACCCGTGCTTGACAAAACAATGTTATGAAAAAAATTAAATTATACTTGCATGAAGCTTATGTTGAGCTTAAGGAAAAAGTTACCTGGCCAACATGGAAAGAGCTTCAATCAAGTGCTATCGTTGTAATGGTTGCTTCCTTTATTATAGCACTCATCGTTTCATTGATGGACTTAGCTTTCAGCAATGTAATGCATGGGATTTACAGGTTGTTTTATTAATCTTCTTTTGGTATGGATGATAACTCGAAACAGTGGTATGTAGTAAAAGCTATTAGTGGCAAAGAAAAGAAGGTAAAGGAGTATATTGAAGCCGAAATTAATCGACTCAATTTACAAGATTATGTTTCGCAGATATTGGTTCCTACCGAAAAAGTTTACCAATTACGCAAAGGTAAAAAGATTAGTAAAGAACGTAATTATTTCCCGGGATACATATTAATATATGCGGCTTTGGTGGGCGAAATTGCTCACATCATCCGTCATGTTAATGGTGTTCTTGGTTTTTTAACCACCCCCGAAGGCAATCCTATTCCACTAAGACAAAATGAAATAAACCGCATTCTTGGAAAAGTGGATGAGTTAGCTGAAAGTGGTGAAGAAAACGTGACCCCCTTCTTTGTAAATGAATCAGTTAAAGTCATTGACGGGCCTTTCAATGGTTTTACAGGCATTATAGAAGAGGTGAACGAAGAAAAGAAGAAACTTAAGGTAATGGTAAAAATCTTCGGACGAAAAACCCCCCTTGAGTTAAGTTTTATGCAAGTAGAAAAAGAAAATTAAAGTTAAGCCTATGGCAAAGCAAATTGAAACTTTCATTAAGTTACAAATTAAAGGCGGTGCTGCAAATCCATCACCACCGGTAGGACCTGCATTAGGTTCTAAGGGTGTTAATATTATGGAATTTTGCAAACAATTTAATGCCCGTACTCAAGATAAAGCCGGAAAGGTTTTACCCGTATTAATTACGGTTTATAGCGATAAATCGTTCGATTTTGTCGTAAAAACTCCTCCGGCAGCTGTACAATTGCTTGAGGCTGCTAAATTGCAAAAAGGTTCCCCGGAATCGAACCGTAATAAAGTAGGACAAGTTACTTGGGACCAAGTAAAAGCAATAGCTCAAGATAAAATGGTTGATTTAAACTGTTTTACTATTGAATCGGCAATGAAAATGGTTGCAGGTACAGCAAGAAGTATCGGTATCAATGTTGTGGGTACACCTCCTTTTAACCAGTAATAAAGATTTACAATGAATAAGTTGACAAAGAATAGAAAATCAGTCCTTGCAAAAGTTAATAAGCAAAACGCTTATTCTTTGCATGAAGCAGCTAAACTGGTAAAAGAAATTTCTTTTACAAAGTTTGATGCTTCTGTTGATTTGGACATACGATTAGGTATTGACCCTCGTAAATCAAATCAAATGGTACGTGGTGTTGTAACACTTCCTCATGGCACAGGTAAACAAACCCGTGTTTTAGTATTATGTACACCCGACAAAGAAGCAGAAGCTAAAGAAGCTGGTGCAGATTATGTTGGTTTAGATGAATTTATCGAAAAGATAAAAGGTGGATGGACAGATGTTGATGTCATTATCACTATGCCCTCAATAATGGGGAAAATAGGTGCTTTAGGTAAAGTTCTTGGTCCTCGTGGATTAATGCCAAACCCTAAGAGTGGTACCGTTACCATGGAAATTGGTAAAGCCGTTAAAGAAGTTAAAATGGGTAAAATCGATTTTAAAGTTGATAAAAACGGTATTGTACACTCTTCAATTGGCAAAGTATCATTTAACGATACTCAAATTTACGAAAATGCCCTTGAATTTATTCGCACAATTATTAAATTAAAACCTACTTCAGCAAAAGGAACGTATATCCAAAGCTTATACATGTCAAGCACTATGAGCCCGGGTATTAAGGTAGATCCTAAAACTGTTGAAGCTTAATGAGGGAGACGTAAACAATGACCAGAGAAGAAAAAAATCAAATTATCGACCAGTTATTCGAACAAATTAAGCAATACAGCCACTTTTATGTTACTGATATTGCCGATATGAATGCTTCGGATACCAGTATGTTGCGTCGTAAATGTTTTGAAAAAAACATTAAACTGATAACTGTAAAAAACACATTATTTATAAAAGCTCTCCAAAAGTTTGAAGATAAGTATTCACCTATCTTTGAAACATTAAAAGGAGGCTCTTCGATAATGTTTTCAAACTCCAGCAGTGAGCCTGCAAAATTAATTAAAGAATTACGTAAAAAACAACCTAAGCCTCTAATTAAAGCAGCTTACGTAGAAGAATCCGTTTACATTGGTGATAGTCAATTAGAAACATTAGCAACCATTAAGAGCAGAGAAGAACTTATTGCTGATGTCATCTTCTTGTTACAATCACCCATGCGTAACGTTATTTCTTCACTTGAATCCGGCAAACATACCATCGCCGGTGTGGTGAAGACCCTTTCAGAAAAACAAAATTAATGTAGTATAAATTTAAAACTTTACAACAATGGCAGATTTAAAAGTTTTAGCTGAACAGTTAGTAAACCTAACAGTTAAAGAAGTTAACGAATTAGCACAAATACTTAAAGATGAGTATGGAATTGAACCCGCAGCAGCAGCAGTTGCAGTAGCAGCAGCTCCAGCAGCTGGTGGTGAATCAGGTCCAGCAGAAAAAACTCAATTTGATGTTATTTTAAAATCAGCAGGTGGTGCTAAATTACAAGTAGTAAAACTTGTTAAAGAATTAACAAACTTAGGTTTAAAAGAAGCTAAAGATTTAGTAGACGCTGCTCCTAAAGCAGTAAAAGAAGGTGTTAGCAAAGAAGAAGCTGAATCATTAAAAGCTCAGTTAGAAGAAGCAGGCGCAGAAGTTGAACTTAAATAAAAAAGCAAACGTCTTACTTTTAAAGGTTTAAGACCTATATTATAGGTCTTAAGCCTTTTTGTTGTTTTACATAATTTAAGGTTCATTAAAAATTAATTCAATGTCTGCTAATAATAAAATCAAAAGAATCAATTTTGGTACTCAAAAAATAGAATATCCATATCCGGATTTCTTAGAAGTACAAGTAAAATCTTTCGAAGAGTTCTTTCAATTTAACTCTACACCGGAAAAAAGAAAAAACGAAGGATTATTTAAAGTTTTTCAAGAAAATTTTCCAATTTCTGATACAAGAAACAATTTTGTTTTGGAATTTATCGACTATTATGTTGATCCTCCAAAATATACAGTGGATGAATGCATTGAAAGAGGATTAACGTATAGTGTATCACTAAAAGCAAAACTAAAGCTTTATTGCACAGATCCTGAGCACGAAGACTTCGATACAAAAGTAGAAGATGTTTTCTTGGGAACGGTACCCTATATGACTCCAAAAGGAACATTTGTTATTAATGGTGCAGAACGTATAATTGTTTCGCAGTTGCATCGTTCACCAGGTGTGTTCTTTGGTCAAAGTGTGCATGCAAATGGAACTAAATTATATTCAGCCCGAATTATCCCATTTAAAGGATCGTGGATCGAATTTGCAACAGACATCAACAATGTGATGTTTGCATATATTGATAGAAAGAAAAAATTACCCGTTACAACACTTTTAAGAGCTATTGGCTTCCAAACTGATAAGGATATTTTAGAAATATTCAATTTGGCCGAAGAAGTAAAAGTGTCAAAAACCGGATTAAAAAAATATATAGGCCGAAGATTGGCAGCACGTGTTTTAAAAACATGGATAGAAGATTTTGTGGACGAAGATACCGGCGAAGTTGCTTCTATAGAAAGAAATGAAGTAATCATTGAACGTGAAACCATCATCGAAAAAGACCATATCGATATGATCGTCGATTCGGGAACAAAAAATATTATCCTGCATCGCGAAGATCAAAACTTAAACGATTACGCTATAATATATAATACACTTCAAAAAGACCCGTGTAATTCAGAAAAAGAAGCCATTGTATATATTTATAGACAATTACGTAGTGCCGAACCACCCGACGAAGAAACGGCTCGTTCAACAATCGAAAACTTATTCTTTTCGGTTAAACGATACGATTTGGGTGAAGTTGGTCGCTATAGAATAAACAAAAAACTGAATTTACAAACACCCATTGACGTAAGAACACTTACCAAAGAAGATATTATTTTAATTATTCAATATTTAATTCAACTCATCAATTCAAAAGCCGATGTGGACGACATAGACCACTTAAGCAACCGAAGAGTTAGAACCGTAGGTGAACAACTTATGGGACAATTTGGTGTTGGCTTGGCAAGAATGGCTCGTACCATTCGTGAAAAGATGAACGTACGCGACAATGAAGTATTTACACCGGCAGACCTCGTTAATTCAAAGAGTATGTCATCGGTATTAAATACCTTTTTCGGAACCAATCCATTGTCGCAGTTTATGGATCAAACCAATCCACTGGCTGAAATGACTAATAAACGCCGTATTTCTGCTTTAGGTCCCGGCGGTTTGACAAGAGAAAGAGCAGGATTTGAAGTGCGTGACGTGCATTATACTCACTACGGACGTTTATGTCCTATAGAAACTCCCGAAGGACCCAATATCGGTCTTATTTCTTCGTTGTGCGTATTTGCCAAAATAAACAATTTAGGTTTCATCGAAACTCCCTATCGTAAAGTAGAAGATGGACGAGTAAAGTTAGACAACGAAGAAGTTGTTTATTTATCAGCTGAAGAGGAAGAAGAAAATATTATTGCACAGGCAAGTGCTCCTATTAACGATGACGGAACTTTTATTAACCCTAAAGTTAAATCTCGTTTTAAAGGAGATTTCCCTGTTCTCGAACCAAAGGAATTACAGCTTATTGACGTGGCTCCTAATCAGATTGCTTCGGTTGCTGCCAGTCTCATTCCGTTCCTCGAACACGATGATGCCAACCGTGCATTAATGGGTTCGAACATGATGCGTCAGGCAGTTCCGCTACTAAAACCCGAGTCGCCCATTGTTGGTACCGGATTAGAAGGAAAAGTAGCCATTGACTCAAGAGCTGTTATCGTAGCCGAAAATGATGGCGTAATAGAATATGTAGATGCTAACGAAATTATAGTTCGTTACAATAGAACCAACGAAGAACGCTTTTTAAGCTTTGAAGACGACAAAGTGCATTATAAACTTCCAAAGTTTAAACGTACCAACCAAAGCACAACCATAACTCTACGACCATTAGTTAAAAAAGGCCAAAAGGTTAAAAAAGGTGAACCATTGACCGAAGGTTATTCTACTCAACAAGGAGAACTAGCATTGGGTCGAAACCTGAAAGTTGCTTTTATGCCTTGGAAAGGGTATAATTTTGAAGATGCTATTGTTTTAAATGAAAAATTAGTTCGCGAAGATTATTTTACTTCGGTTCACGTTGACGAGTTTGTTCTTGAGGTGCGTGATACAAAAAGAGGTGTGGAAGAATTAACATCGGATATCCCAAATGTTAGCGAAGAAGCAACAAAGAATCTCGACGAAAATGGTTTGATTCGTATAGGTGCATATGTAAAACCGGGTGATATCTTAATAGGAAAAATTACACCCAAAGGAGAATCCGATCCTACTCCCGAAGAAAAGCTTCTGCGTGCAATATTTGGTGATAAAGCAGGTGATGTTAAGGACGCTTCTTTAAAGGTTCCTCCTTCAATGTATGGCGTTGTAATCGATAAAAAGCTGTTCTCTCGTCAAATTAAAGAAAGAAAAGTAAAAACAGCCGAAAAGAATTTATTAGACAAAATTGACGAAGAAGCAAATAAAAAATATGCCGAATTGAAACAATTGCTCATAGATAAATTGTTCGAAATTGTTAACGGAAAGACATCGCAGGGAGTGAAAGATTTTGCAAATAAAGAACAAATTGCTAAAGGCAGTAAATTTACATTGAAGCAATTGCAGTCAATTGATTATTTAAATGTTAATCCAAACAAATGGACAACCGATAAATCGAAAAATGAAATTATTTCTCAACTCATTCACAACTATTTAATTAAATACAAAGAAATTGAATCCGAAGTAAAACGCAAAAAATTCAGTTTATCGGTTGGAGACGAACTTCCTCAAGGAATAATAAAATTGGCAAAAGTTTACGTTGCTCAAAAACGTCCTATTAGAGTAGGAGATAAAATGGCAGGTCGTCATGGAAATAAAGGTATTGTTTCAAAGATCGTAAGACAAGAAGATATGCCGTTTATGGACGATGGTACTCCGGTTGACATCGTATTAAATCCTCTGGGTGTGCCTTCTCGTATGAACTTAGGACAGATATACGAAACAGTTTTAGGTTGGGCAGGACAAAAATTAGGTGTGAAGTTTTCTACTCCTATTTTTGATGGTGCTTCCTTAGACCAAATAAATGAATATACCGACAAAGCCGGAGTTCCAAGGTACGGAAGATCTTATTTGTACGATGGTGGAACGGGCGAAAAATTTGACCAGCCGGCTACAGTAGGATATATTTATATGATTAAACTTAGTCATATGGTGGACGATAAGATGCATGCACGTTCCATTGGACCGTATTCTCTTATTACACAACAACCCTTGGGTGGTAAAGCACAATTTGGTGGTCAACGTTTTGGTGAAATGGAAGTTTGGGCACTCGAAGCATTCGGTGCATCGAATATTTTGCAAGAAATCCTTACCATAAAATCAGACGATGTTGTGGGTAGAGCTAAGGCATACGAAGCAATTGTGAAGGGCGAACCGCTTCCACAGCCCGGAACTCCCGAATCATTTAATGTGTTAGTTCACGAATTGCGTGGTTTAGGGTTAAGCATTAATATGGATTAATTCATTATTCCGCAACTTTAAAAAAATTAAAACTATGGCTTTTAGAAAAGAAAATAAAATAAAACCGAATTTCAACAAAATAACCATAGGTTTGGCATCACCCGAAGAAATTCTCGACCATTCATGGGGCGAAGTGTTAAAACCTGAAACCATCAACTACAGAACATATAAGCCTGAACGCGATGGGTTATTTTGTGAACGCATTTTTGGTCCTGTTAAAGACTACGAATGTCATTGCGGAAAATATAAACGAATCCGTTACAAAGGCATTGTTTGCGACCGTTGCGGTGTAGAAGTAACCGAAAAGAAAGTTCGTCGCGAACGTATGGGACATATTCAACTCGTTGTTCCGGTTGCTCATATTTGGTATATTCGTTCACAACCCAATAAAATTGGTGCTTTACTCGGGCTAAATTCCAAAAAAGTTGAATCGATTATTTATTACGAACGTTACATTGTAATAAATCCCGGAATATTAGAATCAGAAGATATTCAGCGGTTTACTTTGCTTACAGACGATGAATATACCGAGCTTTTGAAAAATCTCCCAAAAGAAAATCAGCTGCTGCATGATGATGATCCTCAAAAGTTTATTGCTAAAATGGGTGCCGAAGCAATTTACGAATTGCTTCAAAAAATAAATTTGGATGATTTATCCTACGAATTGCGCGACATCGCTTCCAAAGAGTCATCACAACAAAGAAAGCTCGAAGCACTTAAAAGATTGCAAGTAGTAGAAGCATTTCGCGAATCAAAAAATATAAACCATCCTGAATGGATGATATTGAAAATTTTACCCGTTATTCCTCCCGAATTACGTCCATTGGTTCCCCTCGATGGTGGCCGTTTTGCAACGAGCGATTTAAACGATTTATACCGAAGAGTAATCATTCGCAACAATCGTTTAAAAAGATTAATGGATATTAAAGCCCCCGAAGTTATTCTTCGAAACGAAAAACGTATGCTTCAAGAAGCAGTTGACAGCTTACTCGATAACTCAAGAAAGTCGCAAGCTGTTAAAACGGAAGGGAATCGTCCGTTAAAATCGTTGAGCGACAGCTTAAAAGGTAAACAAGGTCGTTTCCGTCAAAATTTGTTAGGTAAACGTGTCGATTATTCAGCTCGTTCGGTAATTGTTGTGGGACCAGAATTGCAAATGCACGAATGTGGTTTGCCTAAAGATATGGCAGCCGAGCTTTATAAACCATTTGTAATTAGAAAATTGATTGAACGCGGTATTGTTAAAACAGTAAAATCTGCTAAAAAAATCGTAGATCGCCGTGATCCTGTAGTTTGGGATATTTTGGAAAATGTTTTAAAGAACCATCCTGTATTGCTTAACCGTGCTCCTACATTGCACCGTTTGGGTATTCAAGCATTCCAGCCTAAGCTCATCGAAGGTAAGGCAATTCAATTACACCCATTGGTTTGTACTGCTTTTAATGCTGACTTTGACGGTGACCAGATGGCAGTTCATTTGCCTTTAGGCAATGCTGCAATTTTAGAAGCACAATTGTTAATGTTAGCATCGCATAATATTCTTAATCCCAGCAACGGAGCACCTATTACTGTTCCTTCACAAGACATGGTATTAGGGCTTTACTATATTACAAAACCGGCTAAATCGACCGAAGGCTTTACTGTTAAAGGCGAAGGATATACATTTTATTCTCCCGAAGAAGTTATTATCGCCTACAACGAAGGAAAGCTCGATTTGCATGCTGTAATTAAGGTAAAAGTAAACGATGTTGTAAATGGTAAATCTGTTCATCATATAGTTGAAACAACAGTAGGACGAGTTTTGTTTAATGAAGTTGTCCCGAAAGAAGTTGGGTTTATCAATGAACTTTTAACCAAAAAATCGTTACGCGATATTATTTCCAGAGTTCTTAAAGTGGTAGGTATTGCAAAAACAGCAAAATTCTTAGACGACATTAAGAACATGGGTTATTATATGGCATTTAAAGGCGGTTTGTCGTTTAACTTAGAAGACGTAATCGTTCCTGCCGAAAAAGAAAAATTAGTCGAAGAAGGTTATAACCAGGTTGAAGAAGTAATGCAAAACTATAACATGGGTTTTATTACCAACAACGAACGTTATAATCAAATTATTGATATTTGGACACATACCAATGCAAAACTCACCAATTTAGTGCTAAAGCAAATCTCCGAACACCGTCAAGGTTTCAATCCGGTATATATGATGCTGGATTCGGGTGCTCGTGGTTCAAAAGAACAGATTCGTCAGCTATGCGGTATGCGTGGTCTTATGGCAAAACCTCAAAAATCAGGCTCGACCGGAAACGAAATTATTGAAAATCCAATTTTGGCAAACTTCAAAGAAGGGTTGTCGGTATTGGAATATTTTATTTCTACTCACGGTGCTCGTAAAGGGTTAGCAGATACAGCTCTTAAGACTGCCGATGCCGGTTATTTAACTCGTCGTTTGGTTGACGTTACACAAGACGTTATTATTAATCAAGAAGATTGCGGAACATTAAGAGGTTTGGTCGCCAGTGCAGTTAAAAAAGGCGAAGAAATCGTAGAATCGCTTTACGATAGAATTTTGGGACGCGTTTCGGTTCACGATGTTTACCATCCTCAAACAGGAAAATTAATTGTATCTGCTGGTGAAGAAATAACTGAAGAATTAGCTGAAATTATTGAAAAATCTCCCATTGAGTCGGTTGAAATACGTTCGGTATTAACCTGCGAATCGAAAAAAGGTGTTTGCGCAAAATGCTATGGTCGCAACTTATCTACCGGACGAATGGTAAAAATTGGTGAAGCTGTAGGTGTTATTGCTGCTCAATCAATCGGTGAACCGGGTACTCAGCTTACACTGCGAACTTTCCACGTCGGTGGTACTGCTTCAAATATTACTACAGAATCAAGTGTTGTTGCTAAGTACGATGGTATTGTTGAATTAGAAGAACTTAGAACTGTTCCGTACGAAGAAGAACCTAAATCAAATACCAGAATTGTTGTTAGCCGATTAACTGAATTACGATTGGTAGATAAAAATACAGGCATTGTGTTAATGACTCACAATGTCCCTTATGGCTCTAAATTGTATATTGAACATGGGGTTGAAGTTAAAAAAGGTGATGTGTTGTGTGAATGGGATCCATATAATGCGGTCATTATTTCAGAGGCATCCGGAAGCGTTGATTTTGAATACATGATTGAAAATATTACATTCCGCGAAGAATCGGACGAACAAACCGGATTTAAAGAAAAGGTAATAATTGAAACCCGCGATAAAACAAAGAACCCCGTTATTAAAATTGTTGGAAAAGATGGTGTAGAAATTAAATCATACAATATTCCGGTAGGCGCACACGTATCGTTGAATGTTGGTGATAAAATTAAAACCGGTGCAATATTAGTTAAGATACCTCGTGCTGTTGGTAAATCGGGCGATATCACCGGTGGTTTGCCTCGCGTAACCGAATTATTCGAAGCTCGTAATCCGTCGAACCCTGCAGTAGTAGCAGAAATTGATGGAGAAGTTTTCTTCGGAAAAATTAAACGCGGTAATCGTGAAGTAATCATTCGCTCCAAAACCGGAGAAGAAAAGAAATACATGGTTCCGCTTTCAAAACAAATTTTGGTACAAGAAAGCGACTATGTAAGAGCCGGAACTCCACTTTCTGATGGAGCTATAACGCCTAACGATATCTTAGCTATTAAAGGACCTACCATTGTTCAGGAATACATCGTTAACAAAATCCAGGAAGTTTATCGTTTGCAAGGTGTGAAAATTAACGATAAACATTTTGAAACCGTTGTTCGTCAAATGATGCGTAAAGTACAAATCGAAGATCCCGGCGATACACGTTTCCTCGAAAAAATGTTGGTAGATAAAATCGAATTCCTCGAAGAAAACGATAATATCTATGGCAAAAAAGTTGTGTTGGATGCTGGCGATAGCGAAAACTTTAAACCCGGAATGATTGTAAGTGTTCGCCAATTGCGTGATGAAAATTCTATGCTGAAACGAAATGATAAAAAATTGGTAAGTGCACGTGATGCTGTTCCTGCTACAGCCAGTCAGGTATTGCAGGGTATTACTCGCGCTGCATTGCAAACTCATAGTTTTATTTCGGCTGCATCATTCCAAGAAACAACAAAAGTATTAAACGATGCTGCAATACGTGGAAAAGTGGATACGCTCGAAGGATTGAAAGAAAATGTTATTGTTGGACATTTAATACCAGCAGGAACAGGTATGAGAGAATATCAGCGTATGGTTGTGGGCTCAAAACAGGAATTAGAAAACTTAACCAACATTCGCAAAAAAAATGTTGAAGTAAACGAATAAAATTATGAACGAAAAAGAAATGCCCAAAGGCGAAATCAACATTGAATTAGACGAACAGGTAGGTCAAGGAATATATTCAAATCTTGCCATTATTTCACATTCTAATTCGGAATTTGTTGTCGATTTTGTTAGACTTATGCCTGGAATGCCCAAAGCTAAAGTACAATCTCGAATTATTCTTACCCCTGAACATGCTAAACGATTGCTCATGGCATTGAAAGATAATGTTCAAAAGTTTGAGTCGCAATTTGGACCTATCAAAACCGTTGATGCACCTCCATTTCCGCTTAATTTTGGCGGACCAAAAGGCGAAGCATAAAAATTAAAATGGCTACTCATAAAACGGTAGCCATTTTAATTTAAGCCATAATGCTAAATTTATTATTTTTAACACTCAACTCCTTTTTAGATTTTTGATTTTTAAAAAAATAGACTAAGTTTGCAATCAAATTTATGAAACCAAAAAAGCAAAAAAAAAGCAATTGGATAAGAATTGTAAATTCTTATATTACAACTACTTTTAGCATTACCTTATTATTGTTTCTACTTGGTATTATTTCGTTGCTTTACTTAAGCAGCAGCCAAATTAACAATTATGTTAAAGAAAATATTAGTTTTAGTGTATTTATTAAAGAAGACGCAAAAGAGGTTGATATTTTAAAGCTTCAAAAAATGCTTGATGCAAAACCTTATGTAAAATCCACGTGCTATATTACCAAAGACATGGCTGCCGAGCAAATGAAAAAAGATTTAGGAGAATCATTTTTGGAATTGTTAAGTGAAAATCCATTACCACCCTCTATAGAAGTAAAATACAAAGCCGACTATGCCGTACCGGATAGCATAAAGAAAATTGAAAAAGAAATAAGTCAATATCCTATTGTAGAAGAAATGTACTACCAAAAAGATTTGGTTTATATTATATACAAGAACATAAATACGATTAGTTTTTTTGTCCTGCTAATCAGTCTATTCCTTTTGGTAGTTGCTGTTGCGTTAATCAACAATACCATTCGTTTGCTTATTTATTCAAAGCGTTTTCTTATAAAAACGATGCAATTAGTTGGAGCAACCAAAAGTTTTATTCGAGCACCTTACGTAGCAAAATCGTTATATCAGGGTATTATAGCGTCGTTTATTGCTATGGCACTTATTACGGCTGTTGTCTATTTCTTACAACTTCAATTGGGTGATATGATCAATTTATATGATATAAGGGTATTAGGAATTACCTATTTGGTTATTCTGTTTACCGGAATCATTATTTGTTTATTGTCGTCATTTTTCGCCGTTAATCGCTATTTGCGATTGAGGACTGCTGATTTGTATTTTTAATATTTCAATATATGAACAACGAAAATGCTTCTTATTCAATTTTTGGAAAAATCAACGTATTAATAATAATTGTTGGTTTATTATTAATTGTATTCGGTTTTATCGCAATGTCCGGTGGAGGCACCAAAGACCCCAATGTTTTTGCCGGTGATACCTTATTTGATTTTAGAAGACTAAGTTTATCTACCATTTTAATTCTGCTTGGTTTTGCATTTGAAATAGTGGGGATTTTATATCGTCGCAAAGAAAAAGAATAATTGATGAATTGGTTTGATGTTATTGTGTTAGCCATTGTAGAAGGGCTAACCGAGTTTTTGCCTGTATCCTCAACAGGTCATATGATTATTGCTCAACACATGTTAGGAATGGAATCGTCTGAGTTTTTGAGGACATTTATCGTAAACATCCAATTTGGTGCGATTCTTTCAGTTGTCGTTTTGTATTATAAACGTTTTTTCAAGTCACTTAATTTTTATTATAAACTTTTGGTGGCATTTTTACCGGCAGCTGTGATTGGCTTTTTATTGGGCGATTATATTGATGCGCTGCTCGAAAATGTTATAGTTGTCGCTATTGCCTTGCTGATTGGAGGGATTATATTTTTATTTGTCGATTTTTGGTTTAAAAATAGCACAAACGATCAAGAACCGACTTATAAAAATGCGTTAATGGTCGGTTTGTTTCAATGTATTGCCATGGTTCCGGGCGTTTCGCGTTCTGCCGCAACAATAATTGGAGGCTTAACTCAAAAATTAAGCAGAAAATCTGCAGCCGAATTTTCTTTCTTTTTGGCAGTACCAACCATGTTTGCTGCATCGGCCTATAAATTATTAAAAACCTATACGTTTATTAATGGTGAAAATTTGAAATATTTATTGGTAGGAAACCTTGTGTCGTTTATTGTTGCAATGGCCGCCATTAAATTTTTTATTTATTTTCTAACGAAGTATGGTTTCAAGTGGTTTGGTTGGTACCGTATTATAATAGGAATTCTGATTTTGGTAATGATAAAATTGGGCTATAGTCTTGCGGTGGTATAATGAATGAGTTAGTAAATAAAAGCGGAACCTTCTTATTTGATAAGCCTTACCGATGGACTTCGTTTGATGTTGTCGGTAAAGTTAGAAGTATGTGCAAGCAAGCCTTTGGAGAAAGACTAAAAGTTGGACATGCCGGAACATTAGACCCTTTAGCCACCGGATTGTTAATCGTTTGCATAGGAAAAGATACAAAAACGATAGATAGATATAGCGGTTTGAATAAAGAATATATTGCAACAATCAATATATCAGCGACCACTGCTTCTTACGATTTAGAAAAGCCAATAGAAGGGAATTACAATTATTCAAACATTTCTACCGAACAAGTAGAAAATGTTCTTTCTTCGTTTTTGGGTTTACAGCAACAAATTCCTCCTTCGTTCTCGGCAAAATGGGTTAATGGCGACAGAGCGTATAATATTGCAAGGCAAGGGATTACGCCCGAACTAAAATCGCACGAAATAACTATCTACGAATTAGAGCTCTTACGATGTGAATTACCCGAGATAGAAATTCGCATTAAATGTAGCAAAGGAACTTATATTCGCTCATTGGTTCGCGATGTAGGAGCTATGTTGTCTGGTGGAGCATATTTGTCTTCGCTTCGCAGGGTTTCAATCGGTGATTTTAATATTAAGGATATTATTACGTTAGAGCAATTTGAAGAGAAGTTGAAAAATCAAAAATTGGCAGAAAATTTGTAACAACTAAGAAAGTTTTACGTATAAAGGTTGGTTTAAAAAAAGAATTAATATGAAACTATCACAATTTAAATTCAAATTACCCGATGAGCTGATTGCTTTATATCCCACAGAAAATCGTGATGAGTCGCGATTAATGGTAATAGATAGAGCAACAGGCGAAATCTTTCACAAGCAATTTAATGACATCTTAGATTACTTTAACGATCAGGATGTTATGGTTTTTAATAACACAAAAGTATTTCCGGCTCGTTTGTACGGGAACAAAGAGAAAACAGGTGCTCGCATAGAAGTATTTTTACTTCGTGAATTAAATCAGGAGCAGCGTCTGTGGGATGTAATGGTTGAACCTGCCCGTAAAATACGTATAGGTAACAAACTTTATTTTGGCGACAATGACGAATTGGTAGCAGAGGTAATAGATAATACTACTTCGCGAGGTAGAACACTACGATTTTTATTTGACGGAGATTACGATTCATTCAAGAAAACGTTATATTCGTTGGGAGAAACGCCCTTGCCACGTTTTATAAAACGCCAGGTAGAAGAAATAGACAACGAACGTTATCAGACTATTTATGCAAAAGAAGAAGGGGCAGTGGCTGCTCCTACTGCAGGTCTGCATTTTAGCAAACATTTGCTTAAGCGATTAGAGATAAAAGGAGTAACCTTAGCTTATGTTACACTTCATGTAGGATTGGGCAATTTTAGACAAATTGATGTTGAAGATTTGACCAAGCATAAGGTAGATTCCGAGCAAATAAAAATTACTCCCGAGGTATGCGAAATTGTAAATAAGGCAAAAGAAAACAGGAAAAAAATATGTGCTGTTGGAACGACCGTTATTCGTACGCTCGAAACTTCTGTTTCTACCAATGGTTTATTAAAACCGTTTGAAGGTTGGACCAATAAATTTATCTTCCCGCCCTATCAATTTAGTGTGCCGGATGCCATGATTACTAACTTTCATTTACCTATGTCGCAACCCATGATGACTTCGGCAGCTTTTTGCGGTTACGATAAATTTATGGAGGCATATAAATTGGCAATCAAAGAAAAATATCGCTTTGGTACTTATGGTGATGCGATGTTGATTTTATAGACTTGCTAATTTGATTTACTAATCCACAACTCCGGATTCATTTTAATGTTTCCATTCCAAATTTGAAGTTCGACATACGTTTTGTCTTCGTCGGGGTCAGTGTTGGCCGTTCCGATGCTTTGCTTAGTTTTTACTTTTTGCCCGGGTTGAACAAAAACTTCGTTGAGGTTTGAATAAACTGTAAAGAAATTACCGTGTTTAATGAGCACGATTTTATTTTTTCCGGGAATGGCAAGCACTTTTGATACTTCACCGTCAAATACTGTTCTTACCTTTGCCCCGGGCAAGGTGCTGATATAAATACCGTCGTTTCTAACTTTAACTCCTTTTAAGACCGGATGTTCGTGTTCGCCATATGAAGATAAAATCACGCCTCTTTCAGTGGGCCATGGAAGACGTCCTCTGTTTGCTTCGAATTTATCGTTTACAAGTTGCTCCTCCGGTGTAAGTAAGATTTCAAGGGATTTATTGTTATTTTCAGTTTTATTTGTGTTGGCTACAGCTTCTTTATTTTCTGCAGCATTATGTTTTGAAGCATTTTCTTTTGCTTTACGAGCCGCGAGTTCTTTTGCTTTACGTTCTGCTTCCTCTCTGGCTTTTCTCATTTCTTCGGCTATTAAGGCTTTAATGCTTTCCTGCAGTTGCTTGTCGGCCTTTTTCTGACTGTTTAACTTTTTTAAAAGTTCGCTTTCTTGTTTTTTCAAGGAGTTTAAAACGAGAGTTTGTTCTTCTTTGTCTTTCGATAAGGCTAATTTTTCTTTTTCGGTTTCGGATTTTAGTTGTTCTTTTTGAGTTTTCTTTTCTTTTAATTGTTCGAGTATATTTTTGATTTCGGTTTTTGTTTTTATGATTTGCTCAATTTGTTTTTGACGATATTCGCCATAATATTGAAGATAGCGAAGCCTGCGATACGACTTGTTAAAGTTGTCTGCCGAAAGCACAAAAATCAGCTTGTCGTAGGTAGAACGTGTTTTATAGGCAAAGACAATCATTTTTGCATATACGCTTTTAATTTTCTTTAGGTCGTATTCGAGTGAATCTATTTTATCAATAAGAATTTTTATACGGCTGTCGAGGTATTGAATTTCCGATTGCATAGTATTCAGTAATTCTTCGCGAACACTAATTTTTTTATTTAAAACTAAAAGTTGATTCATGGAATTTTTTTTCTCCATGCGTGTTTTTTTTATCAGTGAGTTGGTATATTCAATTTCTTTTTGGTTTTGTTTTCTTTTTTGTTCTAATTCTTTTCTGTTTTGAGTATAACTGTTCGAAAACCAAAGAACTCCTATCACCAAGATCATGAGAATTCTTATGTAAAACGACTTGTTGATATTATTTTGCTTTAGCTTCATGGTAATCGTTTATAGGAATTAGGAATATTGAATGATAAATTACTTTCGCCATTTATAGTTACTTTGGAAAATTCTAACTGGACTTGGAATGTTTTTAACGAATCTTGAATAACAAATTGAAGCGATTTGGGGAATAGTTTGGAATTAATATTTTCGAATTGTTGGTATTCTATATCTAACTTTCTATTTTCAATATAGTCCACTATTTCTATATGATTAATTTTAAATGTTTGTGGTATAATTTTGATGTTTTCCACAATCATGTCTTTTGTGTTTCTTCGAATAGAACGTTTTATTTTATGTTTTCGGTGTGTTTTTAGTATATAATTTATGGAATCTTTATCGCGAAAAAAAGTTTTTTTAATGTATTCGCGTTCGTTACTGTTGGGGTTCATTTCGAGATTGCTATCTTCGTCGGTTTCAGAAAAAAGAAATAGTTGGTTGGAGAGTATGGCCTGAATATCATTGAATGTAAGTTCAACATGGTAGTTGTTTTCAAACAATGAATACGGTTTGATAAAGTATTCTTTTTTGAGTTTGTTCATAAAATAAATGCTGTCTTGTGTAAACATTACTCTTGCCGCCTCTATTCCAAGAGGAGCCATCAGGCTTATCCATATCAGGCTATCTTTTTTTATTCTAAAAACACCGTCAATATTGTGGCTTTCGTCCGATAAATCTACTTTTAATTTAAATTTAACAGACAGCGTATCATAGCTTATATAATTTGTGGTGATAGAGTCGATGAGCTTTCCTATGCCATAGTTTTTAACTTTTGGGTAGTTAGTGGGTTTTGTACTAACTACGTTTTTATTTGTTTTGCATGCGAGAACAAATAGACCAACGATTAAAAACACGAGAATATGTTGTAGGATTTTCATTCGATGAGTTTTTTTTGCATTATTTTTTGTTCAAGTTGTATGCTTCCTTTTCCTAATTTAAAGGCTTCGTTCCATATTTCCAATGCTTGTTCAACGTTACCTGTTTTAAACAAAATATCTCCATAATGCTCAATAATTGCAGCGTCGTTTTTTTGAAGCAAATACGCTTTTTTTATATATTCAAGCGCCTTTTCAAGTTTATTTTGTTTATAAAGCACCCATGCATAAGTATCTAAAAAAGTAGGGTTGTTGGGTTCAAGCTCAACGCAAATCAGGCTCATGCGTTCGGCTTTGTCAAGACTGTCTGAACGAAGCGACAAATAATAGCTGTAGTTATTCAGCACAGCTTTATTCCCTTTGTCAAGTTGCAATACTTTTTCAAGTGCCTGGTCTGATTGCTGGTTTTTGCCTAATGCATGTAATATTTCGCCATGTAAAGCATAGATTTCGGTTTCGAGGTCTTTGTTTTGGATAGGCAGCGATTCGGCATAACTTAATGCCTCATCTGCTTCTTTTAACTTTGATAATTGCTGTGCTGCAATGGCTTTGAAATAGTAAAGGTTTGTTTGTGTTGGAAAGTATTCAATAGATTTGCAGCTGTGTATATACATAGAGTCCCACTTACTTTGTTTAAATTCTATCATAAGCATTTGTTCCCAAATAATATATTTGCTTGGGTCCTGAAGGGTTATTTTATACAATTTAGAATAGGCTTCGTCGGGGTTATTGTTGCGTAAAAGGATATCTGCTTCAAGTGTTAGCACTTTGGGGTTATCGGGATAAATCTGACTTAAAATAGAAAGCAAATTATCTACTTCTTTGCTAAGCGTTTTGTCTTTGCTGGCATAACCGGTAAGGGTAATAAGCATTTTGATTTTTGTGTCTAAATCGATATCGGGGCTTTTATAAGCTAATCGAAGGTGATAAAATGACTTTTTTAAATCCTGTTGAATTCTATAAAAATCAGCTAACGACAAATTTACTAATCCGTTTAAGCTATCCATGCTTAGCATTTGATCATAAACTTGTTTTGCTTGTTCCATTTTGTTTTGCGATATGTATGATTCGGCAAGCATTCCTAAATAGCGGATTTCGTTCGGATTTGTTTTAATAAGCTTAAAAATCTCATTATTGGCTTTTTCGTATTTTTTTTGGTACGTATATATTTTTTCCCGCTCAAGACATATACTTTCTTCCAGTCCAAACATTTGTTCTATTTTATCAAATGTTTTAATGGCATTTGATAATTTGCCGGTGTACATGTATAAATAAGCTAATTCATACCAAAAATCGATTCTATTGTTATTTTGTTGTAATAGTTTTTTATACGATTTGATAGCTTTAGGAAATTGACGGGTTTGCTTGTATAATACTCCCATAAGTGCTTGATACCAAATATTCTTTGGTGAAAGTTGGACTGCTTTTTGGGCCAAGGGAATGGCTTTTTCGAGTTCGTTTTGCTGGATATAATAGGATGCCAATTCGTAATAGGCTGTGGCACTATTGGGATTTATTGCAATACACTTTTCGTAAAGAGACCTGACTGCTTCAAAATTATTGAGTATTTTTTGTCGGTTGGCTTCTATAAGCGTATGAGTGTATTCGGGATTATATGCAGAATTATCCTTTTTTTGAGCATGCGTAATACAAAACAGGGACGAAAAAATCAACGTTAATATAAAGAGTTTTAATATTTGCATATTAAAGTGTCAATGTATTATAATCGCCAACATTTAAGTCCTTAAATGAACCGCTTATATCGCTGTTGTTTCCAACAATTGAGTTTGAAATGATGAGATTTTCAACATGCGTATAACGCTGAATAATAGAATCTTTGATGATACTATTGCGAACGTGTGTTTGTTTTCCAATCGAAACATATGGTCCAACTATAGAATTTTCTACAATGGCGTCAATACCGATAAAACACGGCTGAATAATAACTGAATTGATTATTTGCGCTCCGGGCATTAAAAGTTGTTCGGGTGTACTCAATTCAAGTATTCGTTTTGTTGTATTTAATGTAGCTTCCTTATTTCCGCAGTCAAACCATTCGTCAATAGCTGTGGCTTTAAGTGTAAGGCCTTTGTTTTTCATGTTTTGAAGTGCATCGGTAAGTTGATACTCGCCTTTAACTTTTATGTTATGGTCGATGAGGTATTGTAATTCTTGACGAAGTAGTTCTCCGCTTTTAAAATAGTAAATACCGATAATGGCAAGATTGCTGACCGGTGTTTGCGGTTTTTCAATAAAATCGGTAATAATACCCTCATTGTTCAGCTTAACAACTCCAAACTGCGATGGATTTTCGACTTCTTTTACCCATATAATGGCATCGGCACTATTACCTTGTATAGATGAGGTTCTAAATAAGGTGTCGGCAAAAGCTACCACAACTTCGCCTTTTAACGAATCGGCTGCACATAAAACGGCATGAGCGGTACCTAACGGTTCATTTTGATAATATATGCTACATGTTGAGCCCATTTCGTGTGCAATTTTACACAACGACTCTTCGACTTCCTTGCCAAAATCGCCCACAACAAATGCTATTTCGTCAATGGGTTTGGATATGGTGGTTTTTAAATCTTCGACAAGACGTTGAACAATCGATTTTCCGGCAATAGGAATTAATGGTTTAGGAATCGTGAGCGTATGTGGTCGCATACGTTTGCCCATTCCTGCCATTGGTATAATTATCTTCATTTGCTTTTACTTTTTAGTTATTTTTTCCCTGTGTGTCCAAATCCGCCTTCACCGCGCATGGTTTCTTGGAGTATTTCTACATTTTCCCAACGAATGGTTTCGTGTTTTGAAATAACCATTTGACAAATACGTTCGCCATCGTTTATTATAAATTCTTCATTAGAAAGATTGATAAGAATAACACCAATTTCTCCTCTATAATCGGCATCGATGGTCCCGGGTGTGTTAAGTATCGTGATGCCTTTTTTTAATGCTAATCCGCTACGAGGACGAATTTGTGCCTCAAATCCTACCGGAAGCTCGATAAATAGACCCGTTGGAACAAGTACTCTTTCCATAGGCTTCAAAACGATAGGCTTTTCGATATTTGCCCTTAAATCCATTCCGGCTGAAAAAGGAGTGCTGTATTCCGGATTGGGGTGTTTGGATTTGTTTACTATCTTAACTTGCATACGCCATATTTTTAAACAGCGAAGGTAAGAAATATTGGCAAAAGTAAAAAATAAAAAGACGCAACTACAATATAAGCAGTGCGTAAAAAGTTTATCGTAATAAAAACAATGCTACTCTATTTGTGCTCAACTTTATTACACATTAAGTATATTAGAATTTTGCTAATTTTTAGTACTTTTGTGCAAAATACCAATTATGGAAAGACGCAAATTCAACTCCGGAAAGAGCAATAAAAACGAACACTCACATTATCATTCCAATGAGAAAAAAGAGCAGCACAAACGATTTACAAAAGACAAAGAAGAAAACGATAAACATTTTAAAACCGATTCGAAACCATTGAAAAAGAATCGCTACAAAAATGAAGAGCGAAACATAGGTGATTCATCTAAATCCTTTTCAAAATACAAAAAAGATAAACCGGTCCATAAACCATATAAAAAAGAAGAATCAGACGATAGTAATGAACATCGTGATAGAAAAAAAGATCGGCCATTTTCAAAGCAAAAGCCAACTTTTTCGAAAGGGAAGCCTAAGTATAATAAAACAGCAGCCAAAAAAGACAACAGCATACGCTTGAATCGTTATTTGGCAAATGCAGGTATATGCAGTCGCCGCGAAGCAGACGAATATATAAAAGCCGGGCTGGTTAAGGTTAATGGCGTTGTTGTAACCGAATTAGGAACAAAAGTACAACCAACCGATGAGATAAAGTTTAACAACGAAGCTATAAAAATAGAAAACAAAGTTTATATTCTTTTGAATAAACCGAAAGATTATGTTACAACAACCGCCGACGAGCGTGGAAGGCGAACCGTTATGGAACTTATACGCGGTGCATGTCGCGAAAAAGTTTTTCCGGTTGGACGTTTAGACCGAAATACTACCGGTGTTTTGCTTTTTACAAACGACGGAGATTTGGCTGCAAAACTTACTCATCCCAAGTTTTCAAAAAAGAAAATTTACCATGTCTTTTTAGATAAAAAACTGAAAAAAGAAGATATGGATAAGTTAGTTGAGGGAATAAACGATGGTGATGATTTTTTGAGAGCTGATGTGGTTTCGTTTGTTGATCCTACCGATAAAACGCAAGTTGGTGTAGAAATTCATACCGGACAAAATAGGGTTATAAGACGAATGTTCGAAGCATTGGATTATAAAGTTGTGAAGCTCGATCGCGTTTATTTTGCCGGTCTTACCAAAAAAAGCTTGCCACGCGGACGTTGGAGATTTTTAACTCCCACCGAAATAAACATGCTAAAAATGGGAGCTTTTGAATAACGAATATTCTTTTTGTGAAAACCATTTCTTGTTTTAGAAAGACCTTATTTGTTTTTTTAATACTATTTTTCAATCATTTTAGCTTTTCACAATCAATAAATGTAGTGAAAGGAAGAGTATTTGACTCTTCGAATAAACAACCCATTCCATTTGCAAATATATCGGTGGTTGGTACAAAAACCGGAACGGTTTCAGATATAGACGGGAATTTTGTGTTAAAAAACATCAATAACTCACTTCAAATACAAATTTCCTATGTTGGTTATGAGAATAAAATCATTATGTTGTCGGAACAAACATCAGATTTTTTGAATGTTTATTTAAAACCTCAAACCATTACTTTGCCCGAATTAACCATAAAAGCAAACGACAACCCTGCTCACCGTATTGTGCGCAAAGTGATAGAAAATAGGGAGCGAAATAATCCCGAACAGTTGTCATCGTTTAAATACGTGTCGTACAATAAGTTGGTTTTTACCATTGACAAAAAATCTGTGTTTTATCGCCGTGATACCATTCGAATAAGTCCCGATAAATCAGCCGGATTAACGCCTTTTGTTAGTACCTTGCGTTCCGACACTTCAGAAAATATGCCGATGTCGTTATCTTCGCGCATCGATTCTTTTTTCAACAAGCATTATTTGTTTTTGTCTGAGTCGGTTACGCGTAGGTCATTTCTTTATCCCGACAAAACAAAAGAAATCGTATTAGCAACGCGAACATCGGGTATTCAGCAACCTTATTTTATTGCCATGGCTACCCAGTTTCAATCGTTTTCGTTTTATAACGATATGGTCAATGTTTTTGATAAGAAATACTTAAATCCATTGTCAAAACAAGCAATTGGGCGTTATTTTTATGAGATAAAAGATACTGTATTCAGCGAAGAGGGCGACAGCATTTTTGTTATTTTCTTTAGGCCGATGAAAAACACATTATTCGATGGGCTTAAGGGGTTGATTCAAATAAATGCAAGGCAATATGCCATTCAAACCATACAAGCAGAGCCATTTAAGCAAGACGAGCAAATGTGGGTCGGTATCCAACAAATTTATCGTTTGGTTGATGGGAAGCAATGGTTTCCTTACCAACTCAATACCGAAATAAAAATGAGCGGTCTCCAGATCGGCGATAAAAACGATACGCTATCGCTTAGCGATACAACCGCCATCGTAATACGAAAAACGGTTCCGTTGATTGGAGTGGGAAAATCATACATCGACTCGGTACAAATTAACCCTTCGCTGAGTAAAAATATGTTTAACGAGGTGCAGGTAGAGTTGAAGAAAAACGCACCGAAACAAAGCGACAGTTTATGGATGAAATACAGAGCCGAATCGTTTGGCGAGACAGAAAAAAATACGTATCATTTTATCGATAGCATTGGTAAGGAATTTCATCTGGATAATAAAATCCGGTTTATGGAGATTTTGTTGAACGGTTATGTGCCTATATCGTTTTGTAATCTTAATATTCGTAATTTGTTTGCTTATAACCGTTTTGAGGGTTTCCGGTTAAATTTAGATCTCATTACCAACGAAAAAATATCGAAATATTGGGCAATTGGGGGCTATGCGGGTTATGGTTTTAAAGATAAAAAATGGAAATACGGGGGATTGTTTCAGTTGACCCCCCATCCTTTAAAAGAAACAAAAATTATATTGCAATACAGCAACGACGTACGCGAATCGGGAGAGATTGCCTTTTTCGACCAAACATCGCTTATTGGTAGCAATGCCTACCGTCGCTTGTATATATGGAACATGGATTATTTTGAACGATACCAGGCTTCCATTACATTCAGAACGTTTCGCTATTTTAAGAACAACTTGGCATACAGTCGAAATTCGTTGCTTTTATCGCCAATTAATTTCTTTTTGTATAACGATAGCATTTATAAATCAGTGCGTTTTGAGGAATACACATTTAGCTCGAAATTCCTATACAAGGAACAATTTTTTCAAACGCTGAACCGTCGTTTTAGTATAGGATCAAAATATCCCGTTTTATGGTGGAATGTGCATTACGGCACGATAGAAGAAAACCATTCGACGTATTGGAAAGCAGAAGCCAACCTCCAGATTCCGGTTAAATGGGGTATTCATGGAAAATCTACCTTTACCATTATGGGTGGATATACACCCGGTCGTTTGCCTATTTCGCTTTTGTATGGAGGATATAGCAGTTACGATAAGGGATTGCCCATTGCTATTGACCATACTTTTGCAACGATGCGGATGAGCGAGTTTTATTTTGACCGGTTTGTATTTGGTTTTTTCAAGCACGATTTTGGAAGCATTTTATTTCATATCGGAAAATTTAATCCCGGCTTATCGCTTCATCAGAATATTGCTTTGGGCGATTTGTCGGAAAAAAACAAAATACCCACCATTAAAACAGCGAATCATCCTTTTCTTGAATCCGGAATACAAGTTTACAATTTATTTAAACAATCGTTTAACGGATTGGGAATCGGTGTTTTTTACCGTTACGGATATTATTCAAGCCCTGTAATAAAAGAAAATATTGCTTTAAAAGCAGTTGTTACAGTACAGTTTAATTAGCAAGTATAGCTATTTTGATAAATAAAAACCTAATAACGAGTAGAAACATCAAAATAAAACCCTAATAAATTTCAAAACATGACAAAAGTCATTTTTTTTTTTTACATAAGATCGATTATACTTGCAACAAATTGTAGGGTACCCAAATACAATTGAAACAAATTTATTAACAATTTAAAAAATGTATTTTTATGAAAAAACTATTTTTAGTAATTTTGGTCGGTGGAATGATATTTACGGCCTGTAAAAAAGAAGAAGTAAAAAAAAATTATGAGTCAGTGCTAAATAAAAATGTTCCTTGTTGGCCACCAAATTTACCTTCAAATTTTGTATTGATAAATACAGATAGCATTATTGATGGTATTTCATATAGGCAGTATATTGATAGTAGTGATAGTACTTATGTTTTTTTTGAAAATTATCCAACTAATGATAAAGCTCTTTTTAGAAGATATAGATGGGATGCTTATTTTTTAGAACATTCTGATGGAAGTAAAACTATTGCATGTGGTGGTGAGCCATTAAAAGAATGTTATAATACTGCAACAGGAACACATGTGAAATATGGAGCTAGTTTAGAATAACTTTTTAGAATAACTTTATGGGCTATTTATAATTGATTTACGTCGTATAAATAGCCTTTTTAATTATTAATTAAATATAATATGAGAATCTTACCTATACTATTTGTTTTACTTTTGAATAGTTGTGTTGCTCAACATAAAGATAAAACAAATCAATGGATTCAATTATCGGATAATAATTGTAAAATTGACGAATATTCATGGATTGTACAAAATACTAATCCAATCATTTATAGAAAATTATCAATTAGTTCAACAGATACTTTTTTGATTATTAATTATAAATCTTCTAATATACTTTATTTTTTAAATCTTAATCGAAATAAAGCGATTGATTCACTCAAGATGCCTTTTCATAATATACATGATATATATACAGTTGAAATGATAAATAAAGATACCATTATAATTTTTTTTAGCAAATGGGATTATTTTGGGAACGATACTTTTTATTTGGTGTCTTTAAATAAAGAAGGGAAGTTAATAAAGAAATATTCATTGAATCTGGATTTTACTAATGGGAAAGATTATTTTATTCCAAATGTTTATAATATTGAATTTAAAAATAAGAAAATGGCTTATATATATTTGCCACGAAAAAGAAAATTAATATCTCAAAGTAAATTCATTGTAATATATGATTTAAAAAAGGACAGTTCATATTATTTACCGATAAAATACCCTAACATTGATAATAATATTGATGCTGAATATATTTTCCCAAATATTTTATGGATTGATTCGAATAATATATTAGTTTCGTTTCGATTCAATTCAACATTTTTGAAATTTAATCTTAAAGAAAATAAAATCGATTCATTTCAAACCATAATAAATGAGATAGATACAAATTTAATATATTCTAATGATAATTCTATTTTTAAGGGTTTATATTCAATTATTTGTCCGCTTCGAAAATTAAACATCTACAAACGTTATATAACTCTCGGAAATTATTATGGCAAAAAGCGAATGGAGTTATATTATGACAGTAATTTTAATTTAATTGGGAAAAAAATAGGAATAACTCCTTGGGGTGAAGAATGTGGAATAATGTATTCATTAAATCAAAGCAATAATAAAATAATTTTAAAAATTATTGATTCATTAAAAATAACTAAGTATAATGATTTAGAATTCAATAAACAACTGGATAGTTTGAAGAATGAATATTATAACAGATATTGTTCTATTTCAATTGCTTCGAATGAAGAAAAAATGCAGAATCTTGTTGTTAAAATAGGATCAGTGATAAAAAAAGAAAACTATAATTTATTAATAATATCTAACTCTGGATGTGCTTCTTGCAACGAGGATGTTTATAAATGGCTAATAACGAATCAATCATATATAAGTAAAAGAGAAGATAAACTATATGTGCTTTTGCTTGATACAAATAATATTATTTATATAAATATTAATGAATTTATTAATCGTTCAAAATTTATTATCGATAAGAATAGCGATAATGAGATTTATTTCAATAAAACAATGAATATTAATCCTTTAATAATTTCTGTGAGGAATAATTTATTAAAAGAGATCGTTCATTATGATAAAAATAGAACGAAATTTTTTAAATTACTTTCAAAATAAAAGATGAGCTATTTTAATTCATTCAGAAGTAATCCCCATTCTTTGTCTCACTTTTTTCTTTTCTTATTTGAAATTCTTTTAAAAGAAAGATAGCATCCCCAAAAGTGAGTTTAGTGTAAATTTCATCAAAGCTTATACAATTCCAACAAAATTGGGAAAAAGCTGGAAAATTTATTGTTAGAAATTTTTCTAATTTACTTGTAATGTAAAAGACTTGCTGCTTATGCATTAGAACTAAGTTTTTGTTTCTTTTTCTAAATCTTATAGACTTTCAGCTTTTTTGTCTTTATAAATATTTTATGAGGTACCCAAATACAATTGAAACAAATTTATTAACAATTTAAAAAATGTATTTTTATGAAAAAACTATTCACGAAAAATTTCGGAATTACGAAAATTAAAAATGCAAAACGCATTTTAACATTTCGTACATTTTTAGTAATTTTGGCAAGCGGAATTATGATGACAGCCTGCAAAAAAGAAGAAAAAAATGAAATTTCAAAAACAAATGTAATGTCAATTTTAAAATCTGCACCAGTAAAGCCCAAACCTGCGTCAAATGGTAGAAAATTTGTAGAAACAGAACCCGATTGTATTAATACTCCTGAAGCATGTGCTCCTTATGATGTAGTAGTAACGCCTACCGGTACTACAATTAAATGTTACAAGAACTTTGTTTCTTCTATATTAGAACATAAGGAATATGAATTTTTTGCAGACAAAGAGCAAGTAAAGCAATTATTCCCCTTTTTGCTAGATAAAGAATGGAATGAATTTTACGAACTTTGTTTACGCAAAGACATGAAGTTTATTGAAGAAAAAATAGAGAATAAATATTTTTATTTTCTTGTAACGGAAGAAACAAATCCAGAAGAATTTAAACCCGGTATGGATTATTTAGATTTGGTGGTGAACTTAGAAAAATAATTTTAATGTGTAGGAGCCAGAAATGGCTCCTACTTTTATATATAACATTTATGAAAAAGATAGTTTTTATAATTATAGTGTTTATTTTAAATTCATGCGAAAACAGAACATTGAAATATAATAAAGTTAAGGATATTATAATTAACAATGTTAGTACTCAAACCTCATCATTATTCAATTATATTACAATAAATAATGAAAATCATATAATATTCTTACAAAATACAGATAGCAGTACTAATTTTTTGATATACAAAGAAAATGGTCAATTTTTTAAATCATTCAAATTACCTTTTAAAGTGGAGGTTGATGAGATATGTGATAAAATTACAAATGATACCTTATATGTACTTTATAATAATTCAGAAATAGTTGCGTATAATATTAAAAACAACAGTTTAAGAAAATATGAAATTATTGGAACTATTTACCCACCAGAAGTTGATTATCACCTATTAACATTAAAAGCTTTTCCATTTATTCAGGTTAACGATTCAAGTTTTTTGGCATTAATAATAAGACATATCAATCAAAGCACTGAAGAGGGGAGGAGGTCGTTTGGTAAATACAATCAACTTGGTATGTTAATTAAACGTCAAGATACTTTTTATGTTAAAAATTTAGAAATAAAAAATCCATATTTATTTGTAGAAAAAAGCAATAGTTTATTAGTAAAGTATTGTTTTGATGGGAAAAATATTATATATGAGATGGATAATTCAAGTTGGATTTATAAATACGATTTAGGTAATAAAATATGCGATTCGTTTAATATACCAT
>DAOOWN010000003.1:0-71564 GCA_035371305.1 Bacteroidales bacterium | reverse complement strand
TAGGTTCTTTTTTATATAAAATACTTTCGGGGTATTAGCTCAGTTGGCTAGAGCGCTTGCATGGCATGCAAGAGGTCAGGGGTTCGACTCCCCTATACTCCACCTGTGGGGACAAACTCAAAAAATGAGAGTTTGTCCCTTTTTTATTCCCCTCTAAATCTGCCACTGTACGGGCAATTGAGAAAAAAAATAAAAGGTAGTATCCCATTTTGTGTGTAAAGAGTATTAGAATATAGCCTTTAACGAGTTTTGAGTAATTTGTTTTTTTTGATAATTAAATGTTTCGTTTAATTTAAACGAATGAGACAGCTTACCATGCGAATAGTAAATATGAATCTGAAAATCAAGATTCAAAAAATCATTCATATTATCATTTGTAACCATTAATTTCGCTTCGGCAATGGTAAATGTTTCGTCTTGAAAAAGTGTTGTCCGCGAAGGAATTGAATAAACAGAATAAGGTCCCTCCAATCGTTGGAAATAATCTTGTATTGGAGAGAAAGTAGTATCCACAATAGATGAAGGAAACCAAAACTCAACTTTATATTCTTTTTCTGGCATGTTTCCAGCATTGCGAATTAAAAATTTGGGATAAAACTGTATAGTATGAGTCAAACCATTTTCTAACAAACCTATACCTTGAGTATTTATCACACCGACATATTCTAATTGAGGCTTATTGTGATTTAAGTATAGATGACGAATTTCATTCTCCGTTAATTTTCTTGTTTTCAACCCATTCCAACCATAATACCCCTCATTGTCAATCATATATGGCATGTTCGATTCACAAAGAGTAATCACCAAGACTGTTTTATCAGAATCTGTGTTAATAGTATAAACGGAAAGATTTTCAATAGAAGGAGAAATCCTTGTTTCAATTAATGTTTTAATAGTAAAAACATCTTTACTGTTGAATATATTTTTTCCAATTTCTTTTGCTCTTTGCTTAAACGTTTTTATGCCCATTACGATGCTTCCACTGCCTTGATTAGCCAATGCATCAATGTATTGCAAAAACAATTTTTCTTTCGCCTCATTCCCGGGCTGATAAATCGTAGAATCTAAAAAAAGTAATTTGTTTGTTGACTTCGTTTTATTTTTTATCCAATTTTCAACGTGTTCTTTTGTGTATGGTTCTATGTTCATAAATTAATTTGATTGAGTGGAAATAAGTTTAAACCTTTAATACCCTTATTTGTCTTTTCTAAAAAACAACACTCACCATTAATATCGTGCTCAAAAAATAAAGCCCATTTTTTTTCGTTTGCTTCCGAAAGAAAATCCATTTTTTCTTTAAGCAAAACCATTGGCTGAATATCATATGCCGAAATCCAGGGAAGGGGAATGTGTGATACAGTAGGAATTAAATCGGCCGGCAGTGCTAATGTTTGATTCTGTCCGTGAATTATTAACGAAATCATACCGATAGTATGTCCATTATATATTCTTACTTCAATATTATTAAAAAGCTCCGAATTTTTTTCAATAAAATGTAGATTTCCGCTTTTTTCTAAAGGCAATAAATTTTCATTTTGAAAAGCTGCTTTTTCTCTTGCATTGGGATTTAATGCCCATTCCCATTGCGATTTGCTGACCCAATAGTGAGCAGTTGGAAATGTTAAGTTTAGTCGATGTTGTTCATCGTAGTAAGTAGCACCGGCACAATGATCCCAATGTAAATGTGTAAAGATGACATCAGTTATATCGTTAGGATTGTATCCGGCTTTTTTTAATGATTTCTGTAGATTTCCATTGCCATTAACACAAATATGTGAAAGAAATTTTTCATCGTGTTTATCACCAATACCTGCGTCTACTAAAATCAATTGTTGATCTGTTTCAATTAAAAGGCATCGATTAGCCAAGTTGCACATATTGTTTTCATCTGCCGGATAAACCTTATTCCACATAGTTTTTGGAATTACGCCAAACATGGCGCCCCCATCTACCTTAAAATTTTCTGTTTCGATAACGTTAACCTTCATTTTTTTTGTACTTTTATCGAGAATTTTGGCTTAAAATTACAAAAAAATACAATTGGGTTTTATGTGGTATCATTTTATAGCAATTGGCGGAAGTGCCATGCACAATTTGGCTTTAGATTTAGTAAAAAAAGGGAATAAAGTAACCGGAAGCGATGACGAAATTTTTGAGCCTTCGCTTTCCAGACTAAAAAATGCCGGTATTTGCCCAGAAGCATGGGGTTGGTTTCCTGAAAAGATAAACAAACAAATTGATATCGTTATTGTAGGAATGCATGCCAGAGCTGATAATCCGGAGCTTTTAAAAACCCAAGAGCTCGGAATTACGTATTTTTCGTATCCGGAATTTTTATACGAACATGCAAAAAACAAAAAGAGAGTAGTAATTGGTGGGAGCCATGGAAAAACAACCATAACCTCAATGATTTTGCATGTGCTAAAACACGCTGAGAAAAAATTTGACTACATGGTCGGAGCTCAAATAAAAGGTTTTGATCGTATGGTTTCACTTTCGGATGATGCACCTATTATGATTTTTGAAGGGGATGAATATTTAACCGCACCCTTTGATCTACGCCCTAAATTTCATCTTTATAGGCCTCATATTGCTTTGCTAAGTGGTGTTGCCTGGGATCATATGAATGTTTTTCCGACTTTTGAAAAATATGTTGAGCAATTCAAGATTTTTGTTGATTTAATTGAACCAAATGGAACTCTAATTTGGTACAAGGGTGATGATGAATTAAATATAATCGCTAACTCTATGCGTAAGGATATAAAATCGTTACCATATAAAGAACATGCAGCAAAAATTGAAAATCAAGCAGCTCAATTATTGGTAAATAACAAGAAAATTCCCATTCGTGTTTTTGGCAATCACAATCTACAAAATATTCAAGGAGCAAAACTTGTTTGCAATGAAATTGGAATTAATGATGATGCGTTTTATTCTGCCATTTCAACTTTTGAAGGCGCAAATAAACGACTACAAAAAATCTATTCAAACCAAGAAAGGGATATAGCTGCTTATCTGGATTTTGCTCACGCACCATCAAAAGTAAAGGCTACTATAGAAGCCGTAAAAAGTCTTTATCCGGAGCACAAGATTGTAGCATGCTTAGAATTGCATACATACAGCAGCTTGCAAAAAGGATTTCTTCCTCAATACAATGGAAGTATGAACAAGTGCGATGTTGCTGCCGTTTATTTCAATCCCCACGCCCTTTCGTTAAAAAAACTGCCGGAGTTAAAAGCTGAAGATATTAAACAGGGATTTAATAATGAGAAAATAAATGTTTTTAGTGATGTTAGGCAACTATTTGAACATTTAAACTCGTCTATTTCAAAAAAAACGATTATTTTATTGATGAGTTCAGGAAATTTTGATAATTTTGACCTTAATAATTGGTTAGCTTCCCTGTAATGAAAAAAAGTTTTTTTTTCATATTATTTTTATTTGCCTTTTTTATTAATCATGCCCAAAATGCAAATATTGGCGGAGTTATTAATAATTACGCACCAGGCATACATCAAATCAGCTCTATCCAGTTGAAAATTAATCAAATTGCTCTCTTTAATGTTAGTGACACCATATTAGTATATCAGGCTCAAGGTGCAACAAATACTTTAACAAATAATTCAAGTTTTGGCGATGTTACCAACATTGGGAATGCCGGAAATTATGATTTTTCAATTATTCAATCTATTGATATTCTCAATAATACTATTACCCTCGCATGCCCTTTGTTAAACACTTATGACGACAACTCATTTCAAGTTGTAAAAGTAAAAACGTATTCAAATGCAACCGTAACAAGCACGTTAACATGTGCTCCATGGGATGGACAAAAAGGAGGAATATTAGCTTTGATTGTTAATGGCACATTAAATTTGGGAGCCAATATTGATGTATCAGGAAAAGGTTTTAGGGGAGCAGATTCTCCGCAGGTTAACACATTAAATAAATGCTCAAACGAAGCAACAGGAGGATTATTTAGTTATTACTACACAATAAACGGCTACGACTCTGCTGGAATAAAAGGCGAAGGTATTTCAAAACAATCACTAATGATGGCACGAGGACGTGGTAAATGGAGCAATGGCGGTGGAGGAGGGAATGGCATTAATTCAGGAGGAGGAGGCGGAAGCCATGCCGGACAAGGAGGAAATGGTGGTAAAGAAAGCGATGCTTGTTTTTTAGTAACACAAAATTATGGAGGTATTGGTGGGGTAAATATTTTTAATACAACCACTTCGAATGCCCAAAAAATTTTTTTTGGCGGTGGCGGCGGAACCGGCACTTTTGAACAATATATTAACGATGTGGCTAAAGGAGGGAATGGTGGTGGAATTGCTATCATTATAGCCTCAAAAATTGTTGCAAACAACAATCAGATTAATGCAAACGGAGAATCTGTTGTATATACTACAACATACGAAAGTGCAGGTGGTGGAGGCGGTGGCGGGAGTATTGTTGTGATGGCTCCTTTTTTAGCAGGAAATTTGGCATTAAACTCCATGGGCGGAAATGGTGGTTCAAGTAATACTTCTTCGTGTAGAGGCTCTGGAGGTGGTGGAGGAGGAGGAATCATTTATTATTTAACAACAACAGGGATAAGTGCAAATGTTAACAAAGGAATGGCCGGCTCTGCGTGTACAGGATATAAAGGCACCGATGGTTCAAATGGTTTAGCTATTTCAACTTTTCAATTCAGATTAAATTGCCTAAACGGCAATAATATTATTCAAGCAAATCAAACCATTTGCCCGGGTATAACACCGGCTCTTCTAACCGGAGAAATCTCTCCCTTTTTTGTTTCCTATTTGTGGCAATACAGCTACGATAATTTAAACTGGCAAAATTGTAACGGAACCAATGACCAAGGCAATTACCAGCCAAATGCCTTATATCAAACCACTTATTTCAGACGAATCGTTGTTATTTCTAACGGAAATATTACCGAAAACGACACGAGCAATGTCATTATCATTAATGTTGCCCCATTAAACGCAAATGCCTCTTCAACCGCAGTTCTATGTAATGGACAAAACACCGGTTCTGCAACAGTGAATCCTACCGGAGGTTCGGGTGGCTATTCTTATATTTGGGACAACGGAAATACAAGTCACTCCATTACCAACGTTCCTGCCGGTGTCTATTGGGTTACTATTACCGACAATACGGGGTGTTCAAGAATTGACTCGCTTAGCATTTATCAACCACCTGCTTTATTAGCTTCCACTACACAAACAAATGTTACTTGCTATGGATTGAATAACGGCACTGCAACCATTAATGCATCAGGAGGCACTCCTCCTTACTTTTATCATTGGAGCAACAACAGTAGTACTCAAATAACAAGTGGCTTATCTGCTACAAATTATACTGTTACAACGACAGACAATCATGGCTGTACAATGGTGAATAGTGTTTCAATCTCCCAACCGCCAGCAATTTCTATAAATACAACTGTTACAAATGCCACTTGTTCATACTCGTGCGACGGTTTTATTCTTGTGAATGCTAGTGGTGGAACTTCGCCTTATTCAATATCACCGAATAATCTAACCAACTTATGCCCCGGTAGTTATATCATCACGGTAACAGACTCAAACAATTGCACTTCCTCCATAACAAAGAACATTTCTATCACTACTCAACTTCAAAACAACGTCATTTCGAGCAATTTAAATCAACTTTGCAGTGGAGATATACAAACCATTTCCGGCTCAATACCAAGTGGAGCAGGCACCATCTCATATCAATGGAAGCGAAGCTTTGATAATGTTACATGGTACTCAGCCCCAAATATTAACTATAATCAGAATTACATATGGATAGCCGATCAAAATAGCTATTTTAAAAGAATCATTATTGGGAATGGCTGTTATGATACAAGTAATGTTGTGGGTTTAAATGTAACGCCCATTTCTAATCAGATATTTACTTCTGACACTATTTATTGTAATTACGATACTCCTTATATTATTAATGGTACAGACAGCAGCGGATATACATATCAGTGGCAAATAAATACAGGTACAGGATGGACAAACACCGGAATTTCTACAATTGATTTTGTTCCGCCTGGTTTTTCGAATACGTTATCCGTAAGACGAGTGGTAAGTTTTAATAATTGCACCGATACTTCTAATGTCATTAACCTATATCGCTTTAATGCACTAACATCTAATTCAATTTTAATAGATAACAGCGACACAATTAAACAATATTGCGGTTTTGCTCAGGGAGTTATTGATGGCGCTATAACAGGAACCGTCGGTTCTATTACTATTTCATGGTTACTTTCATATGATTTGACAAACTGGAATATATTGCCCGATACAACCACATTTCTTCCTTTTACTTTAAACGATTTTTCAAGCCACCGCTTCTATTATTATAAAAGAATTATTGAGCAAAGTGGTTGTTATGATACAAGTAATATCGTAACCATTGATCTTATTCCGCCAATCGTTGGCAATTTAATTCAATCTACTTTAGGGTTGGGAAGTCTGGCTCATGTATGTAGCGGAACTACTTTATGGCTTGGAAGTATTAATGTAAATCCTGCCGGAGGAACCGGAACTTTTAATTATCATTGGTTACAAAGCAGCGATTCACTTACTTGGCAAAACGCTATAGGACCAAATAGCTATCTGGCATATAGTACGCCTGCCATATACGACACTGTTTATTATTCCAGAGTTGTAACCTCTGGAGTATGTGTTGATACAAGCAATGTTTTTACTCTTTATCCGATTCTTCTTCCTAATAATCAAATTACTTCTAGTCAAACAAGTTATTGCCAAGGAACAGCACCTGATTCGATTTTTGAATCCGAAAATACCCAAGGAATGGGAATTAGCTACCAATGGCAATGGCTTAATAACGGAAACTGGGAAAATATTCCCGGTGCCAATTACCCATATTATAACCCACCTTTTGTTTTCGGAGAACGTATGTATCGAAGAGTAATTGAGCTAAATAATTGTATATCTAACAGTAACGAGGTTGCAATAATGGGTTATAATCAACCCACTATTTTGTTCTTTTTAGAAGAAAACGACAGCTTATGCTTAACCCCCAACCTTTTTGTACATATTCATGTCCATTTGGAAGGAACTTCTCCTTGGAATATCGAATTTAATGTTAATGGAAATCATTTCATCTCTCATCAATTTAGTACCGACTCCGTTTATTCTATTAGCTTTAATCAATTGAATTATAAAATTTTTGTAACTCAGTTATCTGATGCAGGAATCTGTTCCGGAGTAATTCCATCTGATACAATATTTATTTATGGCTTTAATCCAATTTCTGCTCATTCCTCTAGTATGGAACTTTGTGGAAACACTGCTACCCTTCAGGCTTCAAATCCTTACCCGGGAATAGGGACCTGGATATTTCCACCCAATTTAACCGCCAATGATATTCATAATCCGAATGCTCAGGCTATCGCCTCTGTTTATGGAACATATACTGCCGTTTGGAAAGTAGAAAACGGTCCATGTATCGATACCAACCAAGTAACCCTTACCTTTTATGAACCACCTCATGTGCCTAATGCCGGTCCGGATTTAATTTTAGATGAAAATCAAACAGTTGTAATGCAGGCAAGTGCCCCCACGGCAGGTGTAGGTATGTGGATCATTGAACAAGGTGCTGCATCTATTTCAGATATTCATAATCCTCAAACAACCATCAGCAACTTTGCTCAGGGTATAAATATTTTTAAGTGGGAAATCAGCAATGGCATATGTCCAATTGTATTTGACAAGGTTATCATTGAGTTAAATAAACTTTTTGTTCCTGAAGGTTTTTCGCCCAATGGTGATGGGATTAACGATTATTTTGTGATAGATGGAATGGAACCCAATGATAACTATTCATTACAGATTTTCGACAGATGGGGTAATATGGTTTATAGCAGCGATGCATATCAAAACAATTGGCTGGGCAAAGACGTGAACGAAAACCAATTACCGGATGATACTTATTTTTATTTATTGAAAAAACAAGATAAAGTGAAACGGAGTGGTTATATTGTCCTAAAAAGATGAGAAAATATTTTTTACTATATGGACTTGTTTTCATTACGTTGGTTGCTAAAAGTCAGCTTTATCAATCATTAAGCCAACCATATATGGGCGGACAATATATAAATCCTGCTTATGCAGGAAGTCGTGAGGTTTTTTCCGTTACTCTCATGGCTCGCCAACAATGGACAGGATTAGAGGGAGCTCCTAAAACCATGAATTTCGGTTTTCATACACCATTAAAAAAATTGAATTTAGCTGCCGGTTTTGTTGCATTTAACGATAAAATTGGAGTTAGTCGTTTTTCTGGTCTTGCGGTAAATTATGTGTATCGTATTCGAATAAAAGATGGTAAACGAAATCTTGCTTTGGGCTTAAAAACAGGCATTACTTCATTTAAAGCCGATTTATCGCAACTTAAGCTTAACGAAAGTAGCGATCCTGCTTTTAATGGAGTTGTTTTTAGTCTTACAAAATTCGATGCCGGTTTTGGCGTATATTATTATACACCTCATTTTTATGTATCTTATTCCATTCCATTAATTTCAAGTTTCGGATATAATTCGCTCCAGACATTCGATTCCATCAACACAAAGGCCACCACTTCTTATTTTTTCAGTGGTTTTATATTTAAAATTGGTAAGGATGTCCAACTGCATCCTTCTCTATTCTTTAAAGCGATAAAAAACGATGGGCAAATAGACTTAAATTTATCTGTGATTGTTATGAATACGCTTTCAATGGGAATATCCGTCAGGTCAGCAGATGCATTGGTGTTTTCGCTCGAATATCAAATAAACAAACAACTGCGATTAGGCTATGCTCACGATTTTACAACATCGCCCTTGCAAAAAGTAACATCGGGATCCAATGAAATTGTAATAAGATACGAACTTATAAAACAATTTAATGTTTATTCAACACGATTTTTTTAACAGATGAGAAGACTATTGACGATAGCGATGTTTTTGTGTGCTTTATATAGCTCTGCTCAATCCTATTTAGAGGTAAATCCAGAATCTGTTAATACTAACGACTATAGCGAAATTGCTCCTTTTTTATATCAAAAAGGGCTTCTTTACACCAGCAACAAAAAAACATCGGCCATTCAAAGCACAAAAACCTCTGATAATAATTTTTTTTATGATGTTTATTATATTCAAAAAGATAAATACATAAAAACAAAAGTGGACTCCATGCTTCATTACATTAATTCTACTTTTCACGATGGACCGGCCATAGCTTGGGGTGACACTTTTATCGTTTCGCAAAATTTTTATATTAAAGGGGGCAAAAAGCATAAAGCTCCTGTTGGTTTATTTCTTTATGATTTTTCAAAGGGGTTTCCACCAGAAATAAAACCGTTCCCTTTTAATAACAAATCGTATCGTCTAGGACATCCTTGTCTGTCGCCTGACGGAAAAGCACTTTATTTTTCGTCGGATATGCCCGGAGGTTATGGAGGCTTTGACATTTACCGTTCGGAGAAAAAAGATACTACTTGGTCTGCTCCTGAAAATTTAGGAAAAATGATTAATTCCAATAAAGACGAAATCTATCCTTTTTTAATCAACAATAGATTATATTTTTCTTCCAATCGAGACAGTTCTAAAAAATTTGATATTTATTATGCTATATGGGAAGATTCGCAATGGGAAGAAACAACATGCCTCCCCGAGCCGATTAATTCAGAATACAACGACATTTCTTTTATCTGCGATTCTACTTTTGAACATGGTTATTTTTCTTCAGACAGAAAAAAAACAGACGATATTTATTCATTTTATTCCAATCTCCCAATTTTTGAACAATGCGATACAATGATAGAAAAAAACCTTTGCTATCATTTTATTGACGAAACCTCAAAATATCTTGATACGCTTCCGGTTGTGTATATTTGGAATTTTGGCGACAGTACAAGTCAAAAATCATGGGAAGCAGATCATTGTTTTAATGACGTTGGGAATTATCATATTACACTAACCATGATTGATACCGTTACAAATGAAAAAGAAGAAATTGCCACATACGAATTATTGCTCGAACGACCGGTTCAACCCTATATCACCCATGCCGACACGATTATTACAGGGCAAAAAGTAGTGTTTGACGGACAGGATTCATACTTTCCCAATGGCACAATCAAACAATTTGTTTGGATGTTTAGCGACGGTTACAAATATACAGGACAAACGTGTGAACGTGTTTTTAAAAAGCCAGGAAAATATTTTGTTAAACTTGGGTTTATTGCATTCGATGAAAATAACGTAGAAGTTAAAAAATGTTCTATTAAAGAATTTGAGGTAATAAATAATTAGCAATTCTAAATTAAAATTTGACGTCTTTCTATTTCATTTTTGTAAATATTTCCCAAAAAAACGGTTAATAATTTGACTTATTAACAATTTTTTTCAACCTTTGTATTGCCGTTATCGTATAAGCTTTGTGAGTTATAAACATTTTTTATCAACAATTGTTAATATTTTTTTCCGATAAAATGAATAATTCAGATATAATATTTACATTTGAACCAAAACTTAGCCCTAACTGTTGTTAATGATAAAATATTTATTTTACATATTTAACTTCATTGGATTTTTGATTTTATCACTCTTTCAGGATCCTGTTTCTGTATCTATTCAGGCTCCTGAGGAGGCAACTGTCGGCACATCCATTATTGTTCAAGTTACAATCAACAAAGGAAGTGTTAGCAGCTTTGCCCGCTATCAACAAAATCTGCCGGTTGGATATACTGCTGAAGCCGTAAACCTTCCCAATGGCGATTTTACATTCAAAGACCAACGTATTATTGTCGGATGGCTTAGTTTACCCAGAGACAGCCAAATTACGTTCACCTACAAAATAAATATTGACCCTACTGCTGAAGGACCCCTCTTTTTATCGGGTATTTTTAGTTATATTGAAAACAACGAACGCAGAAACATTGAAACTCCAACTGTCTCGGTGATTATCCGACCCGTTGGTTATGTCGCTCAAAACAATCAACAAAGTAGCAATGTTGACACAACTCAACATACCGAAACAGAATTTAAACTAGAAAACGTATTCTGCTACAGACAAATAGAACGAACCGACAACGAAATTGTGGTAAGTTTATTAGTTAATACCGCCAATCTTCCCAGAGATAAATTTGCTAAAATTCAAGAAATAGTTCCTGCCGGTTATACTGCAACAGCATTAGAAACCAACGAAGGCATTTTTTCATTCAAAGACAATAATGTAAAATTTTTATGGATGTCGCTCCCTTCACAAAAACAATTTATTGTCTCGTATAAACTCACTCCCGTTAATGGAATGAGCGAAATCCCCGCTTTATCAGGCTCATTATCATATATCGAAAACGAAGCAACGAAAATCAAATCAATTCAAAATAAAGATTTCTTAAACTCAAGCTTAATGGCTTCGGTTAACGAACAAAAACAGCAAAAGAATCAAAATCAAATAAACATTAGCAACAATAATCAAACAACTCAATTAAACAACCAACAAAACCAAACCAACAACAATCAAAATAACAATAATCAAAATCTTGCAAACAATACCAACAAACAGAATAAAAACAACAAACAAAACAAAAACACTACCACAAACAACAATCAAAATGTTGCAAATAATACAGTTCCAATACCCGAAACCGGTATTAAATTCAGAGTTCAGATAGCTGCCGGACATAAACTTGTAAATGCTCGTTATTATTTCAAAAACTTCAACATTAATGAAACAGTACAAGTTGAACAACACGAAGGCTGGCACAAATATACTATCGGCTCTTTCGGAGCTTACAAAGACGCCCGAGATAAGAGAGTCCAAGTATGGCAAAATACGCCCATCCACGATGCTTTTGTTTCTGCATACAACAATGGAACCCGAATTACGGTTCAAGAAGCACTTATGATTGCAAATCAAAAATGGGTACAGTAAAAAAATTAAAACATAAATTGTATCTTTGCGTATAAAAGTTCAAAAATTTACCAATGCAAAAACTCACCATCGGCTTATTACTTGTGTTTGCGTTAAAAAATGCTTTGGTTTTTGCACAGGAAGAACCTATTGACTCAAACATGTTTAAAGGCCCCAGTGCTTACGAATACATTTTACTTGACACAACACCCGAACCCGAAAAACTTGTCTATAAACCCATAATAGGTGTAGGACGTGGATTTTTTACTTTCCTGGGTGATGTTCGCGATAATTATTCCTCACATCCAACCGTAGGCAGAGGAGCTTGGACTTTTATGGTTACACGTACCATAAATAAATACTTCGACCTGCGATTTAATGTTATTTATGGAAAACTAACCGGTAATACACAATCCAATGGCCGGTTTATCAACTTTCAAACCGATGCGCTTATTGGCGGAGTGCTTGCTCAATACAATTTTAGGCATTTGATTAAAAAACCTTCACGAATTTATCCAAATATTGCCATCGGCATTGAATCGTTTGAATTTAATTCCAAGGGCGATTTATACGATGCTAATGGCAATATGTACCACTACTGGAGTGATGGAACCATAAGAAATATTGACGAAAGCCAAGGAACTGAGCTAAATAGCATTATGCTTCACCGCGATTACAAGTATGAAACAGACCTACGTGAACTCGATTTAGATGGTACCGGCAAATACCCTCAAGTTGCAATCGCTTTCCCTATTGATTTAAGCTTGGAATATAAGTTCTCTCAACGTCTTAAAGCAAAAGTTGGAGCAACCTATCACTTTACATTTAACGATAACATTGACAATATTAGCAACAATGGCGAAGGTGCTCGAAAGGGTAATAAAAAGGGCGATCATTTTATTTTTACCTATGTAAGTGTTTCGTATGATTTATTTAGTCCTCCTAAATTAACACCACTCGAAAGCCATTTTGGCGATGTAGATTTTGCAATGCTCGATAAAGAAGACGAGGATGGAGATGGTGTAATTGACCTTTGGGACGAATGCCCCGAAACACCATTAAACACAAAAGTTGATGCAAAAGGCTGTCCATTAGATAAAGATGGAGATGGCATTCCAGACTACAGAGACGAAGAACCGGAATCGAAGAAAAATGCTATGGTAAATCTTAAAGGTGTTACTTACACCGAAGAAGAGCTTATCGCCGCAACAAATCCACCTAAAGCCGTCCCCATGGATCAATTATGTGATTATTTCCCATCACTTTGTCCTGAAGTTGGTAAATTTAAAAAATTCAAACGCTCATACGACGAAATGCCTGAGAAATTTAAACCTGTCGACCTTAACAGCGATGGATTTATTTCTATTCAAGAAATTAATATTGCTATCGACAAATTTTTCGATATGCAAACAAACTTAACCATTGATGATATTTACGAATTAAATGACTATTTCTTTGATCAATAGTCGTTCATACTCCTTTCAGTATCTCGTGCGTTATCTTTCTTTTTAATGGATTCTCTTTTATCGTACGCCTTTTTCCCTTTTACAATTGCTATTTCGAGTTTTGCATAGCCCTTTTCGTTTATAAAACAAGATAAAGGAACAATCGTCAATCCTTTTTCAGTTACTTTTCTGTTAATCCTGTTTATCTCGCTCTTTGTCAACAAAAGTTTTCTGTCGCGTGTAGGCTCATGATTAGCATATCCGCCATGATCGTAAGGAGCTATATGCAAGCCTTTTAATATTAATTCTCCTTTTATGATTGCCGCATAAGCATCTACAAAGTTAACCTTTCCGGCACGAATCGATTTTATTTCGCTTCCGGTTAAAACAATCCCTGCTGAAAACGTTTCGACTATCTCGTATAAAAAATAAGCCTTTTTATTTTTAGCAATTATCCGTTCTTCCGACATTACATGTTAAATACTAAAAAGACTTCCTAAAAACAAACCGGTTAAAATCATGCCTAATATTAAGCCCAACACCACATATTCCCCAATTATTATCAAAATGCTTACAATATAGAAGCCTACTTTTTTGTCTTCCGGTGTATGAAGCAATGAACCGAATCCATGCCAAAAAATATATAGTGAATAAAGCCCTGCTATACCTAAAATACTAACTACCGGAAATAATCCTGTTACTATGGCTATAAGGTAGGACGGAACAAACGAATAAGCCATTAGCTTAAATGCTTTTTCTTGGCTTACTTCTGTTCCAAAAGAACTGCCTAATGCTTTAATAATAATTGGAGTTACATACAAAACAATGATATATACAACAAACGATGTAACTGCCGTTGCTATGGCGTATCCAAGGGGATTAAAAATCCAACGTCCTGCAAACAGGTAACTACCTAAAAGTGTTGCAACAAAGCCTAAAACTAAATAAGGCAATACAAAATTCATCATAATTGCACCCGGTTTTGTGTCTTCTGATTCTATCACTTTCCATTCTTCTTCGGGTTTTACAATTAAATTTTTTGTTCGATTGATAAATGCATTGATATCCATAGTCATTTTTTTTTCAAAGATATATAATATTTAATTACAACCTATAAAAAACTCTTAAAAGAAATTAAAATCAATGTTTAATCCATTCTTTATAATATCATTATAACTAACAAGATTAAAAATCGATCATTGTTCTCCCATTTTACATTCGCTGAATGAATGCTAATTTATCTTAACTACAATTTTTTCTGCGATTTTCAATGCCGTGGTCAACGAAGACAAGTCGGTATTAAGTTCTCCGTTTTCACCCGTTGGATTTCCATGTCCTATTGGATGTAAGAAATACTCTATATTCTCTTTATCAAAATCAATAATAGCCATATACACTACACTCGGTTGACCTGATGTTCTGTAAGCATTATTATTAGCATATTTTTGATTGTGCCAAACATCATTAAAATCAAATGGTTGATTTATTTCGAACCATAAAATAGCTTTTCCGTTTCTCGTTTCGTCGAGTTGTGTTTCCAGGACAAAATCATTTTGCGGTGTTGCACCGGTGTAAGCATCTGCTATCGGAGTTTTAGGGGTTGGAATATACAACCCATCCTCTTCTTTAATATTTCTCGAAAAAGCCCAATAAGGCAAGGCAGCAGGACGGCGATGTTCGCCCGGAAACCATTTTCCTTGTTCACTTTTACCATGTTCGTATATGCCTTTTGCAATGGATTGCGAAACATACAAAGTTTGAATATATTTTCCATCGGTAGTCGTTAACCATATTGCTAGTAAAGGGTGATTAAATTGTTTACCTTTAGTAAAGCTTATCTGTATCTTTTGTCTTTTGCCTTGATTGTTTGTTGACAAAAGAATCCTATCGTTTTTATTTTGAGCAAAAATTGAAAGTTTTGCTATTATCAAAAAAACAAATGTTACTGTTTTCATCATTTTTTTCGGTATTAAAAATTAAAAATTAATCCAATGGTTGGCAAAATGGTTCCTGAGCCTTCTGTTGGAATTTCACGTAACAAGTAATAACCTGGTCGATTGGGGTCGATCATTTTTTGGCCTTGTTTGTCTAAATTTGTAATACGAGGCAGATCATCCGATTTAAAATTATATAAATTTTGAACATCCAGATAAATTCTAAGGTCATATTTCTTCATTAAAAAGCGTTTTTCGACTCGTATATCTAACTGATGAAACGGCCTAAAACGTTTAGAGTTTATTTGATTGTAATCGATATAGGGTCTGTTTTGAATGTCCCAAGCCGAAATTTGTGCCGAACGTTCCAAATCATACGGAGTATAGGGTAGTCCTCCGGCAAAACGCCATTTCATAGCAAGGCTCCAATGGTTTTTAAATTTCTTACTAGCAGTTAAATTAAATATATGACGATTATCCCAACTTGTACTTTGGTACATGCCCGATTTATCTTTGAATTGACTTACAGCAAACGTATAAGAGACCGAAATATTAACGGTTTGATGAATGGTTGTTTGTAATAAAAATTCGGTACCCAAAGCTCTTCCTTCTGAGGTTGAGTTGGCCGGCTCATTTCCTACCGAACCATAATCAATCGGCTTGAACGCTAATGAAATAGAGTCGTTCAGCAAAAAAGGATAGTAGTTATAATTTTTATAAAAACCTTCCAGCGACAATTTAGAGTTTTTGTTCGGCAAGAAAGATATTCCTGCAATATAATGAATGGATTGTATATAGCGTATTCCATTTAATTTATTTATATATACATCATTGTTATTTTTAAAACCTAAAAGGGTATAGGATGGAAGTTGGTAATAGATGCCCCAATTTGCATTAACACTCCATTTTTCGGTTAAATCGTACGAAGCAGAAAAACGAGGCGATAATTGCTTTATGGGATTTTCTGTCTGAGAGCTATAAGGACTTGCATCGGTTCTTAATCCAAACGATAAGCTTAGTCTTTCGTTGAAGAAATTTTTTGATACTTGACCAAAAATACCATATTTTATTAAATTTAACTTCGTAGTAAATTGAATGGTATCAATATTGTTATTTATAAAGGTTTTAATAAATGAATTATTATCATACGAAGCAAGTTCTGTTTGAATTCCATAATTTATTTTAAATCCGTTTGATTTTGTAGTTTTTTCCAATCGAAATTTATTTTCCTGTTCACGGCTGGTATAATCTATTAGTTTATTCGATTCGCTTTCGATGTTGTTAAAATATTTATATTGCCTATTGTTTAACATATTTCTGCTTAAAACCAATGTAGTAAAACCATTTTCTTCGTAATGTTTATAAACGGCTCCTATAGCATAATTCCATTGCTCGTAAACAGGCAAATAATTGAGAATATATTGCTGCGATTCGGTTGGGTTTTTAATCTTTGTATCTAAATTCATAACATCCAGAGCACCAATGCTTAATAAAGTTATTTCATTTTTTGTGTTGATGCGATACTTGACTTTAGTTTGATAATCGTTGAATGTTGGTAAAAAAGGTAAACCCAGCGCTTTAAATAAAAACTGAAGGTATGATCGACGAACGGAGAACAAATACGTCGTTTTATCGCTTAAAGGGCCATCGGAGGTTAACGAGAATTCTGAAGCACCAATGCTCGTCCTAAATCTTGGTTTTTCAGTATTTCCATCAATGGTCTTAAAATCGAATACGGCACTTAATGCATTGTAGCGATTTGAAGGGAAAGCTCCTGAATAAAAATTAACATCGCGTAGCAAATCAGCATTAATAATACCATTGGTTCCTCCCGATGCTCCTTGCGTAGCAAAATGATTAATGTAGGGTATTTCTATATCATCAATATAAAATTTGCTCTCGTTCGAAGCACCACCGCGAACAATGATATCATTGCGATTTGCTACCGGAAATGCCGACACTCCCGGGTAGTTTTGAATGATACGTGCAATATCGCGATTGGCACCGGCACTATTTTCTATTTCGGAAATACTTATACTACGTAACGAGACAGGACTCTCCTCTTTTTTTACAAACCTTTCAGCAGTTACAACTACTTGCTCTAAGTTGTAGCTCTGCTCTTCCAAAAAATATTCAACATTTGTCGTTTTATTATTTATTACTTGTACCTCCTGACTAATTAACGTTTTATAACCAACCGAACTTATTTGGAGCTGATAAAATCCAGGGTCAATACCTGTTATATAAAACTTTCCATTAAAATCTGAAGATGCACCTATGCTGGTTCCATTGATTATTACATTGGCAAAGGGTATTGGCTCGTTGTTTTTTTGAGCAATCCTGCCTTCTATTCTGCCTTTCTGTGCATATATCCACAATGGCATGAAGAATATCAATAATATATAGTATCGATTCATTGTTTTTTTTGCAAAAACAATCATTTATTTAGAATAATTCTAAATACAAATATTTAAATAATGTTAAGAAAATTATGATGGTATCAATTATACATTAAATCGTATATGAAGAATATCGCCGTCTTCTACAATATAGTTTTTGCCTTCAATGTAAAATTTCCCCTTTTCTTTGCACGCAGCCTCGCTTCCAAGTGTAATAAAATCATGGTATTTCATTACTTCGGCACGAATAAAACCACGCTCCAAATCGCTATGAATAACACCCGATGCTTGCGGAGCCGTCATCCCTTCTTTAATTGTCCAGGCTTTAATTTCTTTAGGTCCAACGGTAAAAAAGGTTTTTAATTTAAGCATGGAATATGCCATTTGAACCAGTCTGTTAACACCGGGTTCGGCTAATCCGGCATCAGCTAAAAATAATTCTTGATCTTCTTTGTTTTCTAATTCGGCTATTTCGGCCTCTAATTGTGCCCCCACTACCAAACAATACGAATTATTTTCTTTTAGATAATCTTCTAACGCCTTAGAATAGCTATTGCCGCTTAAAATCGATTTACTATCAACGTTTGCTACATAAAGTACCGGTTTTGCAGATAATAAAAACAAATCGGCTATGGCTTCTTTTGCTATATCGGATAATTGAATATTTCTGACAGGTATAAAATTTTCGAGTGAAGTTTTTATTTCGATTAAAGCGTCTATTTGCAATTTCGCTTCTTTGTTTCCACCTTTAACAACTTTTTCAAGACGCTGGATTTTTTTTTCTACCGATTCTGCATCACGCGTTTGTAATTCTATTTCAATATTTTCCACATCGCGAATAGGATTAACGCTTCCATCGGGATGCGGTACCATGGGGTTATCGAAACAACGAACTACATGAATAAATGCATCGCTGTTACGTATTTCATTTAAAAATTTGCGAGCACTTTCGCTGCCGGAGCTTCCTCTGGCTAAGCCGGGAATATCGACAAGATTGACCGTTGCATGTACAATTTTTTCTGTTTTTTGATATTTTTCTAATTCATATAGACGAGCATCGGGTACTTGAATCACTCCTAAGTTTGCCTTATCTGAATATTGAGCCGTTTCTGCTTTTGTCCCAGATATGCTATTAAACAAAGTGGTTTTCCCACTTCCTTGAATACCTATTATTCCACACTGTAAAGCCATGATTTTTTTGTGCAAAAATAATGAATATTGTTTAAAATCAACCTTCTAATAATCTACGAATCCTATAACTTTTATTAATGAGACATTTTGAATAATCAATGAATACTTATTTTTTGTGTTTAAACAACAACGTATTGAAGATAAGGTAATCTCTACATCATTGTTATACAATTGACAGCTTATTATGTTTGAAGAAAAAAGTTGATTTTGCGTATTATCATAAATTTTGATTGTACTTTATATTTTTTTAATTTCTTCTTTGCCAAAAAGGTTTGGGGTTTCAATAAAATTAATTTTAGTTTCCATGATATTATCTTATTCTTGATTTTTCTTCTTCTATAGCTGATTTCGTTTGCACATTAATGTCCTTATTTATTTTAAACAATAAACTTGCTCCTATATATAAATAATTTCGTTTATACTCATGTTGCATGTCGATATTTTTATACTGTAGCGTATAATACTCTATTTGATTAAAGTTTGTAAAGAATGATAAACGAAGTCTCTTATTAAAGAAAAATTTATAAAAATTCGCTTCAATTGTATATGTTGGTTTATTTAAAAATAAGTCTTGCTGATATTTAGAGTTATAATTAAAATTCAACGAAAATATGGTATTATCATTTAAACTGTAGGAATTATAAAAGTTGAACATAAATTGTACAAGTTTCGCATTCATTATTTTTTGTTGATATTCGTATTGAAAAATCGGTTTAAGAATGCCAAAATTTAGATATGAATAGAGTTTATCATTTTGTATTGTATAATTAATACTGGAAAGAATTTCCTTTTTTTTGCAATTGTCATAATATGCCATTAACAAACTATCTTTTGTGTTAAAAAACATTGTAGCATAATTTGTATATGAAGTATAACCAACTTCAAAAACAATATTTCCAATATTTAAAATTGACGAAATGGATCTGCCAACTGTGGGCTTTAAAAAAGGATTTCCTAATCGATATAAATAGGGGTTTATATAAAAATTATTATTGTTCATTAAATCATAAGCTTGTCTATTGATGTTAGTTGAATATGAAACTTGCCATTGAACGTTTTCAGAAAAGGGAATCGTTGCAGATATAGATGGATAAAAATAATGATCATCAAAACTCTGCTTGGTTGTGTCAATAGAATTAGATGCTGTTTTTCGCTCATAGTTTTCGTATCGCACACCCATTGAAAATGAAATGTTATTAATGGTAAAATTATCTAGCATAATATAATAAGCTTGATTAACCTCATTCATTTTGTTTTGATTGTTAAATAATAGACTACTAATAGAATCAGGTGTTGTAAAAGAATTCACATAATTGTTTTTAACAAATACATGTTGAGTACCCAAATTTACATTTGCTCCAATTTTTTTTATTGAATAAATAAAATCTGCTTTTAAAGAGCTTATAACATAATCAGAGGTATTATTCCCCGAAGAGGCATTGTTATTAAATAAAATATTGTTTTTTAATATATTATTTTGTAAAAAATGGTCTGCAGCAATCAAAACATTTATTAGTGAATCGTACGCATAATCATAATTTAATGTAATTCCAACATTTTTTGGTTTTGTAAATTCGGATATGTGGCTTGAGCCAGAAATATTATTCATTTTACTTTCTATGCTTGTAATAGAACTATCGTTGCTTTGGCTTCCTGTTGCTTGTATGGTGATGTTGTGATGCTTATTTAAATTGTAATCAAACGAATAAAACAGTGAATGATTGTTGTTGTAATCAATTGAATTTAAAGAAAAATCATTTCTAAAAACGGAATCATTTGGTAAATAAAGTTTTATATTGCTGTTTTCATACCAGGGCGAACGACTAAAACCATTGCTATATTTAATAAATTGGCTTATTTTTTTATAAGAAAGGAAAGCACTTGCATAATTTTTATTACTAAAAATATTTTCGTGTTTTTCTACTCTACTATAAATTCTTACTCCAAAATTATCGTGTTTTTTAATCGTATTTATATTGATAATTTTTTGTACAGAAGCGTCGTATTTTGCTGATGAGTTCATAAGTTCAATGTTTTTTATATCCTCGGGCTTTAGTACGCTAAATAAATAATCTTGATTAATTTGTTTTCCATTAAGTAAAATAATTGGCACGCCTTTACCAAAAAATTCTATGCCATTATCATTTACAATTGCTCCGGGCAAATATTTTAAAACATCTTTTAACGATTCCGTTTCTTTCAATGTTGTATTCTGAATATTTAATATTAATTTTTGGTCTTTTATTTCAGTTGTTTTAATGGTTTCGTTGATCGTAATTTCGTTTAGAATTATATTTTTTTCTTCCATTAAAATCGTTTGATCTATAAACTCTTTATTTGCAATTATGCTTATGCAAGTATCTTTATATCCTAAGCAATAAAAACATAAAACTATTGAAGTGCCTCTCGGCACAACAAGTTCATACTCTCCTTTGTCATTTGTTGTTGTTCCGGCAATAACTTTTTCATTATTTTTAGCAATAATATTTACTAAATTTAACGATTCTTTCGTTTTAACGTTTATAACTTTTCCTTTAAACGTAGATATTTGCGAGATAAGTTGTACGTTAATTGTTAAAAATAAGACAGATAATAATAATCGCATTTTTTAAGTTTACATTTTAATTTGATGGTACAAACTTAAATATTTTTTCATATTGTTTTTTGCTAAATGGCAAAAATGCTGTTCTTCATTTTTTTTAAAATTTTCTATACGCATCCATTGACAACCGCCATCACATACAAAAAACAAAGGACATTTCAAGCATTTCTTATCTTTCATAAAAAAGAGCAGTGAAAATTTTCGCTGCTCATTCCTAAAAAAACATTAAACTTCGTAAACGAAATCAAGCGGTTAAAAAGTTACAATCACTAGTTGAACTTTGTACATACACACATGGATGTTGGTAATAATTATTGCATTTTATTAATGTAATTACTCGTACCTCAAAGCATCTATTGGGTCGAGTTTTGCTGCCTTATTTGCCGGAATATATCCGGAAGCAATACTAACCAGAAAGCACAAAACAACACCTCCGATTACCCATAGCCACGGTATTACAAAGGGACCGTCAATAAGCAATGCAATTAAATTCCCTATTATTATTCCTAAAATAATACCTAAAATCCCGCCCAGTTGACCAATATATATGGCTTCGAATAAGAATTGCTGACGAATGATAGAGGGCGTTGCCCCCATTGCTTTACGTGTACCGATTTCGCGTGTTCGTTCAGTTACCGAAACCAACATAATATTCATTAAACCGATGGAGGCTCCGATTAATGTAATGATACCAATCAGAGTAGCTGCTATGGTAACATATTTTATATTGTCCATTAACATATTAACAAGACTGTCGCTTTTAGATATCTCAAAATTATTCTCCTCACTGGCTCTTAATTTTCTAATTATCCTAAACATTCCTTCGGCTTCGGAAATAGCTTGATCTAAGTATTCGGGGTTCTGTGGCATAATGTTTATTGTAAAAGTAAGACTCGAGCTACTTTGTTGAGAACGTGCATTTTGAATTGGCACGAAACAAATTTTATCGCCACCACCGCCAAAGTTACTTCCCTTTGATTTTAAAATTCCGATTACTGTATAACGACCATTTCCAATCAGAATCTTCTTGCCTATGGGATTCTCGTTGGCAGGAAACATGGTTGTCTGTATTTCTTTGCCAATTATTACTACAAAGGAACCTTGCATTACCTCCTGAAAAGAGAAATTTCGGCCTTGTTCAATTTCATAACCGGAAACAGCAAAATAATTCTCGTCAACACCTATAATGGAAATATTTGGGTTGCTTTTTTTCGATTTATACTTAATAACTGCTTGCTGTGAGCCTCGCATGGAAATGGCTATTGTAGAAGGAAATTTGTAGCGTTCTTTAAAATCGCACGCTTCTCTGTATGAAATATCTTTATATTCTATTCTTTCTCTATCTCCACCTCCTTGACGCATTGACCAACTTGTAATTCGGAAAGTATTGCTTCCTAAGCTCGAAAAATTCGAATTCAGCGAGCTTCGGATTGCTTCGATTGAAGTCAAAATACCTACTAATGCCATAATACCAATGGCTATAATAAGTATGGTTAAAATAGCTCTTAGCTTATTGACTTTTAAGCTTTGCGAAGCAATTTTAATGTTTTCGGCAAATTGGGTTCCTATTTTATTTATTCGAAACATCGATAAATTTATTTTGCTAAAGTACAAAATATTAACAACTATTTAAGCAACCTTTCATTTATTTACTACGTCTTAATAATGGTTGTCCCCAATAACCATTCACTAAATCAAATCGAAAAACGAAGGGGCTGATTTTCAGCCCCTTTAGTTTTCATTAATTTGTTTTACCGGGATAAACTTTTAATGCTTCTGCCAACACTTCCATGGCATTCTGTATATCTTCTTTTTTTAGTACGTATGCTAAACGGCATTCGTTTTTGCCTAACGATGGATTGGAGTAAAAACCGCTGGCCGGAGCCATCATAACCGTTTGTTTTTTGTATTCAAAACTTGTTAGCAACCATTCGCAAAATTTATCCGAATCATCAATCGGGAAAGAAGCAACAGCATAGAAAGCTCCTTTTGGCATTGGGCAATACACGCCCGGAATTTGATTTAGCATTCCTACCATTAAATTACGGCGTTCTATGTATTCTTGATATACTTCGTCAAAGTACCATTTGGGAGTATCGATGGCTGCTTCGGCTGCTATTTGTCCGTATGACGGGGGGCATAGGCGTGCTTGGGCAAACTTCATGGCAGTTTGCATCACTTTTTTGTTTCGGCTAATAAGAGCACCTACACGTACACCGCACATGCTGTAACGCTTGGAAACACTATCAAGCAAAATCACATTTTCTTCTAATCCTTTGAGATTCATTGCCGAAAAATGTTTTATCCCATCGTAGCAAAATTCTCTGTAAACCTCATCAGCAAATAGATACAAATCATATTTTTTAATCAACTCGGCCAACTGCTCCATTTCTTCTTTTGAGTATAAATAACCGGTTGGATTATTCGGATTACAAATTACAACACCTTTTGTTTTGGGAGTGATAATTTTTTCAAATTCTTCAATGGGCGGAAGGGCAAAATTATTTTTAATAGACGAAACTATGGGTTTTACAACAACTCCCGATTGAATTGCAAATCCATTATAATTGGCGTAATACGGTTCGGGGACAATAATTTCGTCGCCGGGATTGAGGCAAGTCATAAATGCGAACAATACAGCTTCGCTTCCGCCATTTGTTATGATAATATCATCACACGTAATTTCAATTCCAACACTATGGTAGTAGGTTGCTAATTTTTTGCGATAGGACAAATTACCGGCTGAGTGACTATACTCTATCACCTGCAAATTGTTTTCTTTTACGGCTTTTAACGCAACTTCGGGCGTTTTAATATCGGGCTGGCCGATGTTTAAATGATATACTTTTATTCCGCGTTGTTTTGCTTGTTCTGCAAAAGGCACCAGCTTACGAATAGGCGAAGCGGGCATCATTTTTCCTTTTTCTGAAATACTTGGCATATTTTTTTGTTTAAGGTTTTGTTTCTTCTTTTTTCTTTACTTTCCCTTGAATGGTTAATATTACCGGCGAGTTTTGTGCATTGGAAATTACGGTTATGGTTTTGGCAAATGCTCCGGCTAAGGTTGTATTGTATCGAACTTTTATAGTTCCTTTTCCATTTTTTTTAATGGGCTCCTTGCTCCAATCGGCAACAGTACAACCACATGAAGGTTCGCATTTATTTATAATTAACGGCGTTTTTCCGGTATTAATAAATTCGAAATAGTACGTCGCATCACTTCCGTATTCTAATGTACCAAAATTATAAAAGGTTTTTTCAAATAAAATGTATGGTAAGTGTTTCTTATTCGGAACAGAATCTTGTTGGGCATATAAAGCCAAGTTGAAACTTAAAAACAGTATAACTGAAAGAAATTTCACATTCAATTTTTTACGATGCTAAGTTATAGCTTTTTTAAAAGACCTACAAATGTTAAAAAAACAGAGAATTAATGATGTTATCCCGATGTCTATCGGGACAAATCTACCTACATTCAGTAAACATGTTATTCTTTAATCAACTTCCCGTTTTTTAATATTCTTCCGTTTGCATCGGTTATTGTATAAAAATAGATGCCTTGTGGCGACGATTTTAGAATTATCTTCCAATTGTTGTGTCGGGCTTGTTGATTGTAAATACACTGACCAAAACTGTTGTAAACATTTACGGTTAATACATCACGATAATTGTTTTGGTGAACAAAATATTCTCCATGTGAAGGATTTGGGAAAATAGAAATGTTCGTATTGTCCATGCTTAATGGAGCTACGCCATAAGGAGTGTTCATACAATCGAATTGTTGGTTATCGAAAAAAGTTTTTACATCCAGCACTCGCTGGCGGACCAATTGTGCAGACGAAAAAGCGGTTCCATTATAATCGCGTGCAAAAGGGAATGCTATTTCCATACATAATTCAGAATGAGCAGGCAAATTAAAAGGTCCTGTTGAACCAACTCCTCGTCTATCGGAGGGGACATTATTTTCACTCATTTCACTCCAGCCCCCATAATAAGTTCCACTAAACAGATAATTTGCCGGAACAGTCCCACCATAGCCTGTTCCACCATAAGTTAAGTGTGTACCATCTTTCCACCGAGCAGTTAACAGATTATAATATTCATTTGCATACATAGGGTCGCTCATGTTACCAGAAGAATTAAGAGAATACATAAAAGAAAACATTGGATAATTTAAGAATGCAATAGCTTGTGCAGGAGGGTGTTCACCATAGGTTTTCCCACTTCCATTGCCATCCATTTCGTCGCCATTAAAACCAACAAAAAAATTATTAACACTATCGCAGCCAATAAAATCATCACTATGATCTCCTAAGTCAACATCACACCAAAATCCTATAAAAACATCATGATAATTGGTGTCGGAACGATTCACAATTTTATTAGTTGCAAAGATTGTATTAAACAAAGCAGAATCGGATGGCATATTATAAGCATACAGCATAACATGTTGTTCGATTCCTAATTTTCGACCGTTTGTTTCGGTGTGATTCAAATCATCGTTTAAAATATAATAAATGGCCTGGTCGCCACGAATATAAGGGTACTCACCCTGTGTCGGCTCGTAAATTCCATTTCCATTTAAATCAGCAAAAGGTGCAAGCATTTGCGATTCACCATTGCTTACATCTCCGTTACCCGGCCATGTTGCTATTGCTTCGGGTATTACGTATCCAGGTGAATTGTAATGGCTTATGTGATAGTCAATATCGGATTTGTTAATTTTCCATATGTTATGATATTTTGAATAGTAATTTGCTGACGAATAATCGTAAGCAATTGGTCCGTTTTGAAAATCGCTACCTATTTGAGAATATCGTGTAGCAGCAACATGAAGACTGTCAATTGGGTCTTTTCCACCTATCCAATATGCTCCTGCAAAAACAGAATAATGTCCGGAACCTTTTGGAACTTCAAATCCGGGATTTCCTAATAAATCCCCAAATAATTCCCCGTTAGCATTTATTGTAGCCGAAATGTTATTTATATCAAGCGTTGTTTGAAATAGTCCCTCGTCGCTAATGGTTATATCATCTATTTGAATATCATCATAAGTTAGATCGGTTTTTAAAATAGCTATATAAGGTTTCGCGTTGATTTGATCGCTTTGAGCAATTAAGGTAAAATTAAATTTTTTCCAATCAATGTTGGGTATGTCCCAACTTCCAACAACCATTGAAAACAAACCAAAATAAATCTTTAACAACCCCTTCCCTTTATACCATAAGTTTAAAGAATATTTGTGTCCTTTTTGAAAATTAATGGTAGTTGAAGCATAAAGTGTATCTACAGTCGTAGTAGTTGTGCGGTGGCATTTTAACCTACATGAAGTTGCACCTGAGTGTGGGTTCGATGTATAAGGAACGATACTATCGGCAGGCAAGGTTGCTCCTGCTCCACTCCAACCAATAGGATAGCCATTGGGTTGCCAATTTTCAAAATCGCTGTTGTAAACAACCTGCTGTGCAGCAAGCTGAAACATGTATAAAAACAAGCCAATAAAAAAAGGAATAGTTTTCATATTTTATAATTTTATCAACATTCAAATATAATATATTTTTAATAAAATATCAAGTTTTTTATTTTTTCATTCGATTTGTCTTTTATATCAGATTTAACCCAATTAATTCAAGTAGTTCAAATATTTATATCCTTCTATTGAATAAATTGGTTTTAACCTCGTCTTTATTATTGCAAGGTTTACAAAGCTACCATTTATTTCTTTGATAAAAATATCTATTTTTGATACGAATTTTAACTCTTTATGATAAACGATTACCATCAAATAATAGAATCGAAGAAGTACACCTTTATTGACACTTCGTTCGAAATGCTTATGCAAAAGCGTATTTATAAGGTTTTGCTCATTTGCAACTATTACGATGCTTTTATGCTCGAAGAAGATGGACGCATAGACGAACGCTTATTTAACGAATACACACAACACAGCTTGCGTTACCCTCCGCTCATTATACAAGCTCACTCTATTGAAGAAGCTGAACAAATAATCGAAGAGGGCACCATAGACCTCATTATCACCATGCTCAACATCGGTTCGGTTGATGCATTTAAGCTCGCCCGAAACATCAAAGCCAAGTATCCCTTTAAGCCCATTGTTATTTTAACCCCTTTTTCGCGCGAGGTAACCATGCGACTACAACGCGAAGACATGAGTGCCATTGATTATGTTTTTTGCTGGTTGGGCAATGCCGATTTGCTGCTGGCCATCATCAAACTAATTGAAGACAGAATGAATTTAAAGCACGATGTCGAAGAGTTAGGTGTTCAAGCAATTTTGTTAGTGGAAGATTCGATTCGTTATTATTCCTCTTATCTGCCTTATATTTATAAAATTCTATTTCAACAATCAAAACGCTCTGTTCTTGAGGGGCTGAACGAACACCAACGTATGATGCTCATGCGCGGTCGCCCAAAAATGATTTTAGCCACCAATTATAACGAAGCAGAACAACTTTTTTTAAAAAATAAAGAAAACCTTATTGGAGTTATCAGCGATATTAGTTTTAATAAAGATGGAGTAAAAGACCCCGAAGCAGGCATTAAGTTCTTTTATAAAGTTCGTTCCGAGGACAAACACATGCCCTTTTTACTACAATCAAGCGATGCTCAATACGAGTCGGTTGCTCAAAAACTTGGAATTGCATTTATTAACAAATATTCTAAAACCCTCTCCATTGAGCTTAGAAATTATATAATCAGACATTTGGCTTTTGGCGATTTTGTTTTTAGAAACCCCGCTACAGGCGAAGAATTATGCAGGGCTACCGATTTAAAATCGTTGCAGGAAAAAATCTTAAAAGTTCCCGACGAAACCATTGAATACCACGTAAAACAAAATCATTTTTCGAAATGGCTCAATGCCCGTGCATTATTTCCCATTGCTAAAATGCTAAAATATGTTTCGTTTGAAGATTTTAGAAACATTGACGAAGTCAGAACGTTTCTTTACGATATTATTGACACATATCGTCAATATAGAGGAAGAGGTGTTATAGCAAAATTCGAAGGAAAAAACTTCGACGAATATTTAAATTTTAGTCGCATTGGCGATGGTTCATTGGGCGGAAAAGCCAGAGGACTTGCATTTGTCGATTTACTTATTAAAAAATATGAACTATTTGACAAATGGCCCAATGTAGTCGTTAGTATTCCTAAAACGGTCGTCATTAGCACCGATATTTTCGATGAGTTTATGGAAACACACGATTTGTATAAAATTGCCTTGCGTAATGATTTAAGCGACGAAGATATTTTAAAAGCTTTTGTTGAGGCACGCTTGCCAAGTACTGTTTTGCAGGACCTCTATGCTTTTGTTTCCATGGTAAAGGGACCTATTGCCGTTCGTTCATCAAGCAAACTCGAAGATTCACATTATCAGCCCTTTGCCGGGGTTTACAACACTTACATGATTCCAAAAATTGAAAACGATGCCAAATCAACGCTTCGCTTGTTGACGGAGGCCATAAAAAGTGTTTACGCTTCCGTATTTTTCAAGGCAAGTAAAGCATATATGACGGCTACCTCAAATGTTATTGACGAAGAAAAAATGAGTGTTATTTTGCAAGAGGTAGCAGGCAAAACATACGAAGGCAAATATTATTATCCCACTATTTCGGGCGTTGGCAGATCCATAAATTTTTATCCGATTTATCCCGAAACACCCGAAGATTCAGTAGTAACCATTGCTTATGGGTTAGGAAAATACATTGTGGATGGTGCTCAGGCATTACGATTTTGTCCAAAATATCCCAAAAAAACGCTGCAATTATCTACTCCTGAAATTACATTACGAGACACTCAGAAATATATTTATGCTCTTGACTTAAATCCCGAACGTTTTATTCCTTCAACAGACGATGGAGTAAATTTAGCAAAACTTACCATTCGCGAAGTTGAAAAACACAGTGGCTTTAAACACGTAGCATCTACCTTCGATTATCAAAACAATATTGTAAGAGACGGATTACAAGAAGATGGCAAAAAATTAATAACGTTTTCAAATATTTTACTTTACAACACCTTTCCACTGGCAGAAATAATTCAACATTTAATGCAGATTTCGCAAAAAGAAATGGGTAATCCGGTAGAAATTGAATTTGCAGTGAATTTAGACGTAGAAAAGAATGAACCTGCACATTTTTATTTTCTTCAAGTACGACCTATTGTGGAAAACAAGGAAATTGTTCACGTTGATATTGAAAAGATAAACAAAGAAGAAACCATCATTATAAGTCATTCGGCATTGGGTAATGGCCTTATTGATAATCTATATGACGTGGTATTTGTTAAACCTAAATCATTCAATCCGGCTAAAAATATGGAAATAGCGAGAGAGCTCGAAAAAATCAACGAACAGTTTATTCGCGAAAACAAGAATTATATTTTAATAGGTCCCGGGCGTTGGGGCTCAAGCGACCCTTGGCTCGGTATTCCTGTAAAATGGGCTCAAATATCGGCAGCAAGGTTAATCATCGAGTCGGGTCTCGAAAATTATCGAATTGACCCAAGCCAAGGAACACACTTTTTCCAAAACCTAACATCATTCAGAGTGGGCTATCTTACTATCAATCCATATATTAACGATGGATATTATGATGTCGATTTTTTAATGCAAGAAGAAAGTAAATTCGAAGACGAATACATTAAGCATGTATGTTTTCAAAAACCCTGTATTACAATGATAGACGGAAAAACAAATACCGGTATTGTTTTTAAACCTAAAACTTAGATTTATTATCCGTGTTGACTTAATTTTATAAGCTTCGACTTATCCAATATTTCTATTTCGTTTCTATTCAAAGCAACTATTTTATTCGACTTTAAATCGCTTAACAATCGAACCGTATTTTCGGTACTAATGCCGGTTAATTCGGCCAAATCTTTACGCGAAATGAAGCTTTCAATTGTAGGAGACTCAAAAATAACTTCACTTAAATACAATAATGTGTCCGAAAGACATCCCAAGGCTTGCTTGTTAGCAATGCTATTTAATCGCTGTAAAATGAAATTATAATTTTCGGAATACGCAAACAATACTTTTTGAGCAAATAAATTGTTGTGTAAAATTAAATTTTTAAACAGTTTCTTTTCTATTACATAGGCTTTTGAATTCGTTAAAGCAGAAGCCGTAAAACTATAATTAGATGCATCGAATATAGCCGATAAACCAATAATTTCAAACGGCTTAATAATTTTGAAAATAAAATGATGATCAACAAAGTGTTCAAGGTATAGTTTTATATATCCTTCGGTAATAAGAAGTAAATAGTTAGCAAATGTAGATTGTTTACATAGTGTTTCTCCTTTTTTAAAATAGATACTTTTTTGTAACAATTGTTCAATTTCCTTTGGCTCGAGCGAAAAGTTTTTTAACCACTGAATTACACCCTCTTCGCTTTCAGTGTTGTAAGAATTGATTAATTTTTTCGATTTGTCAAACTGATTTCGTAATTTTCGGTAATTAATATACGAGGCTATTTTCGAGGTTAATGTATTTAAAAGTGACTGTTCTTCGACAAGAAAAATAGGATGACGCTCATCTTTTACGGGTTTTATATAAAAAACATCCACTTCTATAAAATCGCCCTCAAAAAATGTTTTAGCCGATAACTTAAGTTCAGTCTTTTGAAATGATGAATTACAGAAAACCTCATCATTAATAATAATCTGGCATCGTGCTATCTCGTTGTATTGCATACTGTTTTCTATGTGCAAAGCAATTTTATTCATTAATTGTTTCAACGGTAAATTCAGATCCGTTAACAGTTCTTCCACCTCATACAAACAATGTAATTCTTTTTGACGTTCAATTAAATTTTTTGACAATGACTCGAACTCTGTATTTTGCATAGCCGTACAAATAAAGTTTTGCACAAAGGTATTGATTTTTTAACTCAATAATATTGAAAAATATCATGATGTTTTAAAACAACATTCGTTTGAATAAATGGCTATATCAATCTTTCTATTGTGTTGTTTTTCTGCATATTACATAATTTTATGTTTTTTGACATCATTTTTTTATGATAGTATTCATTTTTTTAAGTGAATAATAGCAATAGTTTTGCACCACTAAACAATAAATTTTTAGTACAATGAATGTAGAAAAAATAATGAGTAACCTCGAAAAGAAACATCCTGGAGAGGTTGAGTATTTACAAGCAGTTCGTGAAGTTTTGGAATCAATTGAAGAAGTTTATAACCAAAACCCACAATTTGAACAAGCACAAATTATTGAACGTTTGGTTGAGCCAGACAGAATTTTAACCTTTAAAGTGCCCTGGACAGACGATAAAGGTAATGTTCATGTAAACTTAGGTTATCGCGTTCAATTTAACAATGCTATTGGTCCTTACAAAGGTGGTTTACGTTTCCACCCATCTGTAAACCTCAGTATTTTAAAATTCTTAGGATTTGAACAAATTTTCAAAAACTCCTTAACTACTCTTCCTATGGGTGGTGCAAAAGGTGGTAGCGATTTCGATCCTAAAGGAAAATCAAACGCTGAAGTTATGCGTTTCTGCCAAAGCTTTATGCTTGAACTTTGGAAAGTTATTGGTCCTGAAACCGATGTTCCAGCCGGCGATATAGGCGTGGGTGGTCGTGAAATTGGTTTCTTTTATGGAATGTATCGCAAATTAGCTCGCGAAAATTCGGGTGTTTTAACAGGTAAAGGCTTAAATTGGGGTGGTTCATTAATTCGTCCCGAAGCTACCGGTTATGGCGTTGTTTATTTTGCTCAAGAACAATTGAAAACCAAAGGAACAGATTTCAAAGGTAAAACCGTAGCTATTTCAGGTTTCGGTAATGTTGCTTGGGGTGCTGCTTTAAAAGCTACTGAATTAGGTGCAAAAGTTGTTACTATTTCAGGTCCCGATGGATACATCTACGATAAAGATGGTATCAGCGGCGAAAAAATCAACTATATGCGCGAACTTCGCGCTTCGAACAACGACATCGTTAAACCTTACGCATTTGAGTTCAAAGGAGCAGAATTCCATGAAGGAAAACGCCCATGGGAAGTTAAATGCGATGTTGCTCTTCCTTGTGCAACCCAAAACGAACTTAATGCTGAAGATGCAAACAACCTTGTTAAAAATGGTTGCATTTGTGTTACCGAAGGTGCTAACATGCCTTGTACACCCGAAGCTATCGAAATTTTCCACAAAAATAAAATTTTATTCTCACCCGGAAAAGCATCGAATGCCGGTGGTGTTGCAACAAGCGGCTTAGAAATGAGTCAAAACTCAATGAAACTTAGCTGGAGTGCAGAAGAAGTTGACCGTCGTTTACACGAAATTATGATTAATATTCATAATCAATGTGTTAAATATGGTAAAGAAAGCGATGGTTATGTAAATTACGTAAAAGGCGCTAACATTGCCGGTTTCATGAAAGTTGCTCAAGCAATGATTGATCAAGGTATTTACTAGTAAATAAACTTGTTTTAAATTAGTTATGAAGGGCTGCCGAGGCAGCCCTTTTTTATTTCTACCATCGGGAAAAAGCAAATTATAAGTATAGAAATGAGGACATATGTAATTCGTAGTGTAACCCCACAGGTCTGTTTGCTTTTTTCTCTTGTCTTTTGCAGCAAATTTTCCTTTATTATTCTTTGATTATATAGCAACGAACGCTAACGGTTTACAGCTAACCGGCAGTGGCGGTAGCAACACTTCGGAATTAACAAGCACTGAATTACGCATATCGAGACACGAAACTTATAATTTGCATACACAATTACAATTCACCGAGTTACTCCGCCTAACGCAAAACTTGCGTTGAGCATTGTTTGTTATTATGCACAGACAATCAATTGTTTATATAGTAGTCAATGATTTGTTTAGTGTTTATTGTTGAGTCTGTGCTATTGTATAAGTCTTCTCTTATTATTCCAATGTTTTTTGTGTAATACCTTTTTGCTATCCAAATATAATATGGCGGCCCATAAGAGTAATATTCTTCAACAACAATTGTTGGGTAGTATGAATTAGATGAAATTGTGATGGTCGTATCCTTCGCAATAATTTTTCTGCTTACTTGTGTTCCTGACCAGGAGTAAATTACCCAACTACTCCCCACAGGTAGTGAGTCCGACAATATCCTTGTTAGAGGAGATGAGCCAGAATTCGATATCGGACCTGTATGAGCTTCATAACCCCAAATGGGTATCTGATTATATACTGGAACAAAAAAAGTGTCAGACATATAAGCAGCAGACCCTATTGTGTAATAATCTTTTTGGTATGAAGAATCCGTCTTGATTATGGTTGTGTCGTTGTTGGAATCCACATACTTCCAATATGAACCAGGAAATACAGGAAAATAGTCTAATGGAAAAATTGTATCATATGATGTCGTAATTGTGTTGGTAGGGTTGTTGTTCGGTATGCTTTCATCTTTCTTGCAACCAAACATGCAAGATATTACGAGCAATGTTAAAACTAAAAGTTGATTTTTTTTGTTTTTCATATGTTCTGTTTTAAATTATTTTCAACTCGTTTATATATGCACCTTGCACTATAAAAAAGTATATATATACGCCCTAAAAGAAATGTATTGTGCATGTTTTTATAGAAACGAATTACACATATTTTTTGTGCTAAAATACAAAAATATTTTAATAATCACCAAATGAAGATTTATTTTTTGTAAACTTTTTTGCACATGAGTATAAAAATTTTTACCCACTTTTAGAAGACGATCTAATGCAACGAAATATATAGAAAAAATGAGGCTGCCCTTTTGAGACAGCCCTTTAATTGACAGGAAATTATTTAATACTTTTTTTTCGCTTTTTATGTTTATTGAACAAAGTTTGTATTCAACATGGTGCTGTTTTCTTTTTTCTTGCAACCAAAAATCATGTTTAATCCCATTCTCAAGTTAAAATTACGCGAAGATTGAGGCCAAATAAATCCCATAACATTATCGCTTACCATATACCATTGATAAAAACCAAACTTCATTGCAAAACCAAGACCAACATTGGTAAACGAATTATTTTGAACGGTATAACTTACCGAAGTACTCAGCCATTTTGTAAACTTAGCATTGCCACTTAAAGTTAAAGCAGCGTGAATTCTTTTTAAATAAAACTCACCGCGAAACAACGCACCTACATTATACTTTTCGGTAAGCTGATAGGTGCCGCCTAAATATAAACGCGAGGGCAACCAATAATTATACGTTTTGTTAATTAAAGTCGGATCAAATAATTTAATGACAGAATCGCGAAAAGCATCGGCATGGGCTTTAATAACCGAATCGTCCTTTTGAAAATAGGGTTGAATATCCCATCCGTCAAAATAAAAATTCCCTTTTGCTTTTAAACCATCGGCATTTTGTTTGTAACGGATAAAACCAACATCCAATAAACTTCCATACAGTGTAATTTTATTATTAAAAATGTATTTGGCTCCCAAATCAAGAGCTACACCTTTGTTTTTGGCGTTAAATATTACTTGTTTTTTAATGGTATTAAAATCGACATTATCCATATTGATTAATGTATCCATTTCAAACATGAGCGAATCGTTTACATCATCGTATTGGAATTTTGTAATATCAAAAAAAGGCTGACTCGAATGCACTTCCATATCGGCATCAAACGTATATGAAAAATCGTCTTTGTTTGTATTCCATGTCAATTGATTGTTTTTAAACCACAAATTTGCTTTTCCAAACAAAAGTTTTGCTCTGGCTCCTACAGTCCATTTACTGTTAATACTTGTTGCTGCACCTATTGCATACTCCCGATGCCAATTAATATTAGCTCCTAAAAAATTTAAAAACGCATCCTGTCCTAATAACGATTTTCCATTTCCCTCCCACGCCAAAACAACTAAATCTTTAGGAAGGCTCAGCATGGCATTGATTCTCTCGTTAACACCAAAGCTAAAATACCAATTACGCCAAATATAACTCACATTAATCCATGGGATGTGAGTCTCAAAACTAAGATAATTAACTCTCCGCATTTTATCAATCAAATTCGGGAAATCGAATATAAGCGAATCGGACATTAAACCATTTCCGTGATGAATAAACTGCTTGTACGAAAAACCATTATTGTTATAGTTTAAATAAAGCGGTGGCATAAGTTGACCCGAAACGGGAATCAGCAAGCCGCTGATGGTAAGCTTACATGGCCCGTATAAAGCAGGATTGGTAATATTTGCCTGAGGCACAGACATAAAATATAAGGTTTGATTTTGTTGAGCATATAGGCTAAATGACAAATAAAACGCTGCTATAATTAAAACTATTCTTTTCATAACCGTTTCCTCCTATTTACCTAAATCTGTTTGTGTATTAATTTTTGCCTGAACCTGAACACCCAGTTTCACATCAAGGTAATTGTCTGAATAAAAACGAACGTTAGTGTTACCATGGTTGTATGTATTTACATAGCCACGTATCAAAATCTTTTTAACATCAACCAATCCGGCTAATCTATTTCCGGTGTAGGTTACTAATGTATTTTTTCGAGTCGGTTGGATTACTTTTCCATATCCGTTTATTATACCGCTTTGAATGATTTCCATATTTTGCGGAGTAAACATGGAATCAATAACATGATATAGCGAGTCGGTAAAATACAACTGAACGCCTGCTTCGGTTGGCATTGCATTTAACATGTTAATATTAAAGCGAACGTATTCAATATTGTTTAAATCGACGGTAGAATCTTTATAATATTCTGAAAAATCAAACTCTGCCGTATCTTGTAATACCCATTTTGTTGAACGTCCCCAAAGAGGTAATTCCACTTCTAAATTGACAGAAAACCTGCTTGTATCGGTTAAAAAATTGTATTGGCTGGTTGAAGGCGGATTCATCATGGCAGCCGTTTTTAGATAGAAATAGCGCGGGTTATTGTAGATAATATCTCGTATTACGGGGAAATTATTTGTATCCAATTGTATATTTGTCATTCTAAAATCACCGGGAATGGTTGGCGCATTCACAACTAATGGGTTATATTGTGAAGGAATAGAATACGAATGATAAGACTGATCGCTCGAAGAATATATTTTAAAATCAGTAAAAGTTGCCCCAAGCGGAACGCCAAACGAATTGTATAAATTAAATCTTATTTTGGGATCCATGAAGTACAACTGACCGTTAAGTGCATTATTAAAAATTTCAACATTTACCGTATCTTCCTGAACGGGAATCACTCGATTACCAAAATAACCATATATAAGTTTATAATTTAAGTCGGTAAAGCTCATATTTACTTGGGCCTGGTCGGTTGGCTGTACAGGATTGCCTGCATTGGTTAAGGCCAAACTGACTTCGCAAACCAATTGATTTGATGTTGGAGTTGTAAATTGATAATCAACCAAATCGTTGAATGTGTTGGAATAATTAAAACCATTGGATGTGTTTATATTTACCGTTTTTGAATACGGTAAACCATTTTTACGTATTGTTGGAAAAGTAACGGTTAATAAGCCGGTATGATTAAAAGAAGAATTAAAATTCAACTGAAAGTTACCCGATTTAAAAATCATACTATCAATGGCATCCGTCGGCAATTGTATTTGTAAGGTATATTGGATGGTTTTATTAACAATAACAGGACTGGTTGCAGGAAATCCTTGCGAAGTAAAGTCGTTTGCCGAAAAAGATTGAGACAACGATTGATTCGGAATTTGAACATACTGAGCAGCCGGCAGCGAAAATACTTGCTTGTTATAAATAAGATATAAAAAATGCGAAGTGTCTTCGACAAATAAGTGTTGCACATCATAATCTTGCAACAAATCTCTTAATGTCAATTTACTGTGTACAGCAGGTGCTGCCATATTTGGGTTCCAGTCAACGTGATTGGAAAGCTTGTCGAAATCAAAATAATCTTTTATGCAAGAAGTTAATATCGACAATAACACTAAGCTAAAAACTATATTTCTCATATACACATTTTTTTTTAAGACGATGTTTTTATTTAAAAGGTTGATTACAAAATTACGACAATTCTTTGTAAAATAAATCACGCTCAACCGGAATAAATTTCTCGTTTAGTATAAGCGCTTTTAAGTCTTCTACACTAATCATCGGTTTTTGTTCTTCGCTTCCGGCCAGGGTGTATATTTTGGTGCTGTCGTATATGGTTCCATCCAAATCATCGGCACCTGTATTTAATAATACGGCAGCCTTATCGCGCCCAATCATTGGCCAATAGGCTTTAATGTGAGGAATAGTATCGAAAAACAGACGACTTATAGCAAACAAACGAACATCCTCTAAAAATGGAAGCTCTTTTATTTCAGATAACGGGTTTTGTTGATTTCTGAATTTTAACGGAATAAAGCAGTTGAAACCATTCGTTTCATCTTGCAAGGCTCTAATTATTGCCATATGCTCAATTCGATGTTCCATATTTTCAATATGCCCATATAGCATGGTCGCATTCGATATAATTCCTAATTTATGTGCTTCTTTATGAACATTTAACCACAACGAAGCATTGCCTTTTTCGGGACAAAGTTGATTCCGAATTTCTGAATTAAAAATTTCTGCTCCTCCACCTGCAAGCGAATCTAAACCGGCTTTTTTAAGCATCAACAATCCTTCGCCAATCGACACGTTGGCTTTTTTGCACATGTAATGAATCTCAATAGCTGTAAAAGCCTTAATTTGAGCAGCCGGTACGATTTCCTTAATTTGTTTCAGTAAACGAATATACCAATATAGATCGCGATGTGGATGAACTCCTCCGGTTATATGGATTTCTTTAATTGTTTTGGGGAGTTTAGAAATATTTTCTATAATTTGTTTTATATTGTCTTCCCAAAAATTTTGCTCGTTTGGTTCTTTGTGAAACGAACAAAACTTACACTTATACACACAATAATTGGTGGGTTCTACATGAACGTTTTGAATATAAAAAACCTTTTTGCCGTATAATTGGTATTTATATTTAAATGCAGCTTGAATTAACCCTGCAAGCGAAGCATGCTTATATAAAAAAAGTGCATCATTTACCGATAGTCTGTGTCCGCTCAAACAACTTTTTAATACGCTTATTTCTTTTTTTTTGATGTCCATTATATTAAACAAAAAAGTAAAGGATACAAATGTACCCTTTACTTTTAAGTTATACAAGGAGGTCAATAAATTATTTTCCTTTTAATTCATCGCTTACGGTTAATTTTTTACGTCCTTTTGCACGACGAGCAGCTAATACTCTGCGACCATTGTGTGTTGACATGCGTTCGCGGAAACCATGTTTATTTTTACGACGACGATTCGAAGGTTGAAATGTTCTTTTCATAAAACCAAGTCTTTAAAAATGGAATGCAAAGGTACAATAATTATTTTTAATTGACAAAAGATTTTTAACGTTTTATTACAAAAGTTTTAGAATATACGTTTTCATTGCCCACCATTCGTATCATATATACTCCTTCTAACCATTTTGTAGTATTAATATTTATTTCGTTTTCTTCATTTGTCAATGGTTTTTCAAAAACTAATTGACCGGCAGCATTATATAATTCAATGCTATGATACGGGTTTTCTTCGGAATTAATAAACACATGTAAAAAGTTGTTAGCCGGATTTGGAAAAACAGACACATTAATATCAACAGGTTCTTCAATGGGCGATTTTGAGCAATTATAAATTCTAATACTTGGATATATTTTAGTGCAATTATAATTGTCGGTAACCGTAACCGTATATCCTAAGGTGCTATAACATAAACCAACAGCTCTTTGAGTGGTTTGATGAGCCGGATCGCTCCATAAGTATGTGTATGGAGGATCGCCAGCACTAACATCTATTTGTGCCCAACCGGTACATTGACCTGGCTGAGTACAGTTGCTACTTGGGGTTAATGTATATGCCTTTTTCCCAACTCCAACAGAACCAGTTTTTGTTGCATTACATCCGTCAGTTACAGAAGCATAATATGTAGCCTGCCCTAAATTATAAACGGTTTGAGTATATCCAACAATAGTACCAGTTGGGGAGCTTTTTCTCCATACATACGAATAAGGAGGGCGGCCACCTGAAGGACTTACCGTTACCGAACCGGAATTAGTTGTAGTACAATAACTTGAAGGAGTAGAACTTAATGTTATGGCTAAAGCAGGAGGATTAGCTAAAGTAACAGTAATCACAACCGAAGCAGGACATGCATCACGAATGGTGCAATAGTAAGTGTTTGCAGGCAAGCCGGTTATTGTTTGTGTAGTTTTGCTCTGATACGACCAAAGATAGGTATAAGGAGGATTGCCATTTTGTGGATATGCAGTAATACTGCCATCCGTTCCTCCCGGACATGGATCCGTTTTGGTATAAGTACTTGAAAGTCCCGGATTTTCTGTTAAATTATATGATTTTGTAAGCGTACATCCATTTGACCCGCTAACCGTAACGCTATATGTACCCGCAGTTAAATTGCTGATTGTTTGTGTGGTAGCCCCGGTTGACCAAGCATATGTATATGGTTCATTGCCGGTAGTGGGTGTAGCTGTTATACTTCCATTGCTTCCGCCTGGACAAGATACATTTGAAGCAGTAAAAACAATATCGTCAAAACAGCCAACTTTAAACAAAAATCCATCGCGGTAATTCACTCGAGCATTTATTAAAGAATCTGAGCCAAAATATAATTTGCTCGATGCAAACTCGCCCATATAATGATAACTTCTTCCTGTTGAGCTTATTAAACAAGCCCAAGCATAATCATTCAATGTTCCTTTGGCAGCCGATGCTGAATTTATTTGTCCTGTTGTTGCATTCCCCATAAGGATGCACGCATCAATTAACCCCTTTTGCGTCAAATTCAAATCGCTTATGGGGCCGCCATACGAGCCCACCGCAGCATAATTAGATGTAGTTGCAACAATATTATAAAGTTTATCGTCACCGCTGCTGCCCTTTGTTTTTACCCATTGTAATGTCCCGTCGGTATTGTATTTTGCCAAGAGCATATCATTATTTGTACTTGTATTAGTTGGATTTAATCTAGAAAGATTTGTATCCGTTGAATCTAAGGATAATTGGCTGCATTTAAAATAACCTGCTACATAAATGTTTCCATTATTATCAAAACTATGACGATAAATAAAAATGTCGTTTCCGACACCCATTATTCGTCTTGCCCACTGATCTTCGCCATTACTGTTTAATTTCACCAAAATACCATCTCTTTGGGTGTTTGAACTATTAACAGTTTGATTTAAAAAAGAAACGGAACTTGAAAAAACACCGGAAATATAAATATCGTTACCAAAAGTTGTAACTGTTCTAAAGTACGTTAACGAAGAGGTTGTTTCAAACATGCGGTGCCATATATAATTTCCCCATTCGTCGGTTTTGACCAACACATTTTGACGATTTGAATATTCATTTGCAAAACATTTTTCTACACCCCCGGCAATATCGGCTTGATTTATAAAATTAATCAACACTAATACGTTGTTTTCAGCATCAATAGAAAGATTTCCGTTTATTTGATGCTCTGCACCGGTTGCAATAGGGAAAACCATATCCAATTCTCCCAGATTAGTAAATTTAGCAACAGCAACGTCGTTTCCTTCTGCCGAAAGTTGCCATCCGTCAATATCGGTAGTTCCGTTAAATGTAAAACCGATGTACACATATTTTTGGTCAGGACTTAATGCTAAGCCATAGATATTTTCGGTACCGGCACCACCTAATTGTTTTATCCAAATAATAGAGCCGGAGGAAGAATATTTTGCCAAAAACATGTCTTGCAAGCCATTGGTTGTAAAACTATACGAATCGTGCGTAATGGAACCATTAAAATTTCCGGCTATGTAAATGTTACCACTATTATCATTTACCATAAGCAATGGGACATTTTGACCTGTTCCGGTAAAATGTTTTTTCCATAAATATGTTTGTGAAAAAACACAGCTTGTGCTCACAAATAAAAGGGCTAAAAGAATATATAGTTTTCTCATATGAGTAATATTTCTTTGTTTGTACGAAAATCTGAATTATTAGTTGCAAAATAAATAAATAAAATAATCAACAGGGAGCGTAAAAATACGTGAGTTGAAAACTTATTGCTTTCAACTGTTTTTATTAACATATCTGTATCAAACAATTCTGTTGTTAATGAATTATTAAATGCTTGGTTTAAAAGATGGTTGTAGTCATGATATACTTCTAATACTCTTTTGCCCGCATCCGCAGATTGAATTGCTTTCTTTTGATTAGACAAAATTTCATTTGGAACAATATCTTTTGCAGCATGACGAATGAACTGCCTGTTTCCATTTTCATTTTTAAAAAGTGATGGAGGAATAGAAAAGCAATATTCGATTAACCTTACATCTGCCGTAGGATCAATAACATTTATTCCATAATAATTTGCTTTCTCGTTCCAAGCAGAATAACCAACACTCTGCATCTGTTGAAAAAAGTGATTGCGCATCACTCCCAAATCGCTTGAATGTAAATCAGGCTTATAATTTAATTTTTTTAAATAGCTTACAACATGGTTTTTCTTTACAAACGAAGAGGCTAAATAACTGTTTTTAATATAAAATGGCTGACTTTGAAAAAGAATTTTTTTAATTTTTTTCTTTAACTGCGATTTAACATCAATGGGGTTGAAAAAAGGCCATGAATAGGTCAGGTTTCCCATTTGCCCAATCAATAAAGTATCCACTTTATTTTCTTTTAGTTTTTCGAGCATCGAAAATATCCAATATTGATTCCCTGCGTTACGAACAGGATTGAGATGAACTTCAATAGATTTTATAAGACCATTAATGGGATCTGTTTCTGTAGCTTTATCTATTAAATGCCGAATATTTGGATATTTTTTAGCAACCAGTTCTGCCAATGGTATCTCGTCTGAATAACGATAAGGAGATTTCGGAGCAACATCCGCATATTTGGGTGAGGCAGTAATAGCCGTTAAAGATTTATTTTGTTTTTTTAAAACGTCTGCTGCAATTGCTGTAACAAATGTAGAGTCTAACCCACTGCTTAATGTACTTGCAATAGTATCTGCATTTTTCAAACTCTCGTTTATAATATTTGTAAAAAGCTCTACAAAATGTTGATAGTAATCGTCTTGGCTCTTATACATAAGAGATGTCTCCATTTTAGGATACCAATACATGTAAGAGTCCGATTTACTTTCGGTAAATTCTACATAATGGGCAGGTGGAATTTTAAACACATTTTTATATGTTGTTTCATAGGGATTTCCAGAAAAACCAACTGCAAGTCCGGCTAATTGCATTGGGTTTATTTCTTTGTTTATCGGTTTAAACCGAAACAGCCATTCAATATTGGTTGAGAAGAAAAACGAATTATTAACAATGCTATAATAGTAATTAAACATTCCTAAATGATCGCGAATAATCGTATATGTATTCTGTTTTTTATCAAAGGACAAAAACATCCACTTTCCATAACATTTTTTTAAGCCCTCTATTCCCTTTCTTTTGTATAAAATATACATTATTTCTGTATCGTGAGCAGAAGAGCTTAAATCAAGTTGACTGAGTAAAGAGGATCGATTATGTAAATGAGCTATGACAAAACATTTTTGTTCCTCATCTTCAAAATAAAAATTTTTGTTTTTTTGAAAAACCTCTTCTTTTTGTGAATAAAAAATTAAGCTTAACGGGCTTTCATTAATAATGAATGACGATTTAGCACCATACGGGCTTATATTTGCGAAAACTTCCTTAACTGAAATTTCATCGGCATTGTTTGAAATATATCCGGCTACCCAATACATACTATGCGTAAAAAGTTGATAGTGTTGTAAACTCTGTATTTCCTTTATTTACCAAAAAGTAACCTTGACTCTCCATCCAAACATGGGCAACAAGTTTGTTATTTTTTTTGGCTAAACCTAAGTACAAAACATAGTGAATTTTGCGTTTTCTTAACATAATGGCTGCCGTTAGCGATTGTTCGAAACATTTATTTCGCCAAAAGCTGTATTTAGATGCTCTAATGATGGAACGTTTAATTAAAACCAAAAGCTCCTTGTTTTGATTTTCATTACTCATTAGCTGAGCTGATTTTTTACCTAATCTTTTTTCTAAGCGCTTAAAAGAGCAAAATAAAATAAGCATTCTTGCATAAAAAGACGTAACGTAAGCTTCGAAAAACATTTTTTTTTCGGTTGAATTAAGTTTATAATATTTGCTAATAAGCGGGAACATTTCTTATGCTATTTCTATTAAATGTTTATCCAGCAACAATGTCAGGAACTTTTTGGTATCGGTTTCGCATTTTTCTTTTTCTACATCAAATTTAGCTTGAAGGCTTACTATCAATTCATTATAAGAAGTTGGTTTTGCTAATAATTCCCAAATATAAGCCCCCACTTTATTAAACGAATAATATTGTCCTGTTTGGGGATTTAATAACATAATTTCATGGTCTAAAAATGTAAAAACCACCTCTTTTTGACGTTGAAATATCGTATTGGGATTAAAAATCGAAGTCATATCCTAATTGTTTAATGATGGAACTGTGTTGTTCAAAGATAGTCTTAATTTGCTTTTCGTTTAAATAATTTTTATAGTAAAAACTTTTTCCGGTATGAAAAAAGGTATGGGAATGTATCGATTTTTCTTGAAATCCATATTTTTTTTCTTGGCTTGAAAGATTTTCGAATGAAGCAAATTGTATGGCATCGTTTAATTTCATATCGGAATACGATATGTTTAAACAGTCTAAAATTCGAGCAAACTCTTTTTGCGGTTGCTTTATCAATTCTTCGTATTTAACAAGCAATAAAGGAATTTCTTTTTGATGGAGCCAACCTCTAATATGAGATGACCATGTGTTAAGCAATTGAGGCATTTGAGATAAGTATTTTTTTGAGGGAATGGAGAGCGTATAATTTTCAGTATTCATTATAGCAATGGTTTTATCTATATCAACTCCTAAATGGCGTGAAAACGAAACAGCTAAATCGAACGGATTTCTTACCAAATATACTACAGCCTTTGATTGATTAAAAGGAAGAAAGGGCATCGAATCAAACTGATATTGAAAACAATCGTGTATTTTTACTGGGAATATATCTCTTTCGTTTGAAATGTATTTAGCATATACATCTAATCGTAATTGATGCAAATCGACATCGGACAATTCACTTACATCAATATCGGCTTCCTTCTCCAAAAAGCTTTTTGAACTATATATAGGAATGGAAATCGCATTTATATTTTGTATGCCATATAAAAAACGAGCTAAAAATATTCTAAACCAAGTATTTCCTGACTTTGGATACGATGCTATCCATATGATATGTTTTTTTGATGAAGTTATCATATTTGTTCCAGACAACTGTCAACAAATTCATTCCACAATTCATTATTAATGGCAAAAGGACGATGAAGTATATAAACTTGTGTTTGATTAGCCAATGTTGCAACAAGTTCAAATATATTTTTTTTAAATAAAATTTCTATATGATTTCTACGATATACATTTTTAATTAGATAAAGAAATTTATTAACTCCCGTTACCTTTTCAAACTGAGCTGTTGTATTTTGTGTTGTTTGTATAATAAAAACAACTTGTGGTATTTGGATTTTGTTAATAAAAAAGCTTTTTACATCAACAAAATACTTTTTTATGTCCGGGTGTACAGGTTTTATAATATTGGCATTGAATCGTTCTATAGCATCGAGCCAGAGTTTAATCTCTGCAAATGATGGATTGGCTTGAATAATGGAGCCTTTTTTTTCCATTACTACAATATCATCCGAAAAAAAACGAGCCTGGTAATTTTGTATAAAGTGAAATAATAATGTTGATTTTCCGGCACCGGAATTCCCTGCTATTAATATGGTTTTATCGTGAACAATAAGTCCCGAAGCATGTAATGGAATTTTACCGAAATATGCAGATATTAAGGCAATTACAGGTCCATATAAATAGAGTTCGAATTGCTGTTTATTGGTATAGGAAAAGATTAACTTCTTGTTTAGAAAATTAAAATAAAAAAGTGTATCTGCAACATGATAAGCAAAAGAAAAATGATTTGCCTGAAACGTTTTTTTTACAATAATGGGGTTATCGATTACAACTTCAGCTTTACCAAAGCAAAAAGCAACATCGGGCTTTAATTCACCAGCAGCAATGAGCTTATTTAATGGTACATCAGAAGCAATATTTAATCCAAAAGCACTATAGAAATACAATGTGTTAAAGATTTTTTACAAATCTACACATAAAATCATTAAGTAAAAAGCCATTAACCGCCAAAATCGTCAAAAGCAATCATTTCTTTTGGTACACCTAAACTGTCGAGCATTTTTTGAACGGCATCATTCATAGCCGGAGGACCACAAAGGTAGTATTCTATATCTTCAGGAGCTTCGTGTTTGCTTAAATATTGATCGTAAATTACTTGATGTATAAACCCTGTAAAACCGGTCCAATTATCTTCCGGTTTAGGTTCGGACAAAGCAATCGTGAATTTAAAATTCGGAAACTCCTGTTCAATTTTTCTGAAATGTTCTTCATAGAAAATTTCGCGTTTGGAACGTGCTCCATACCAAAATGTAGCTTTGCGGTTGGTTTTTTTAGTCAAAAATTGGTCGAAAATATGTGAACGCATGGGAGCCATACCGGCACCACCACCAATAAACATCATTTCGCGTTGCGTATCTTTAATAAAAAATTCGCCATAAGGACCGCTAATCATAACTTTATCACCGGGTTTACGGCTAAAAATAAACGAACTGCATACACCCGGATTTACGTTCATAAACGAATTTGTTTTTCTGTCCCAAGGTGGTGTAGCAATACGAATATTCAGCATGATGATGTTGTTCTCTGCTGGATGATTAGCCATAGAATACGCTCTGAACGTTTCTTCTTTATTAACCATCTTTAAACTCCACATATTATATTTATCCCATTCATCTCTAAATTCTTCTTCTACGAAGATGTCCTTGCTAAAATCGACTTCGCATTTTGGAACATCAATTTGAATATACCCGCCCGAGCGGAAATGCAATTGTTCGCCTTCGGGTAGTTTAACTTTAAACTCTTTTATAAATGTCGCTAAATTGCGATTCGATACCACCTCACATTCCCATTTTTTTATTCCAAGCACCTCTTCGGGCACATGAATTTTCATGTCGTTTTTAACCTTTACTTGACAACCTAATCGCCAATTTTGTTGAATTTGTTTTCGAGTAAAAAAGCCCACTTCGGTTGGTAATATTTCTCCCCCACCTTCAACAACTTGGCACTTGCACATGCCACATGAACCACCACCACCACAAGCAGAAGGAAGAAATATTTTATTCCCTGATAAGGTTGACAACAAAGAACTCCCGGCTGTAGTTTCTATTTCTTTTTCATCATTTATAGTTATTTTTACCGGTCCAGATTGGGTTAACTTCGATTTTGCATAAAGGAGCATTAAAACCAAAGCAATAATGACGATAAGAAATGCTATCGTTCCAATAATTAATGTCAGACTTAAACTTTCGAGCAATATCATAAAAACATTCTTTTTTTTTAAAGTTGAATACCCATAAAACTCATAAACGCAATGGCCATTAATCCTGTAAGAATAAATGTTATTCCAATACCTCTTAAAGGAGCCGGAACATTTGAATATCGCATTTTTTCGCGAATAGCAGCTAAAGCAATAATAGCTAACCACCATCCAATACCTGAACCTAAGGCAAAAGCAAAAACGTCGGTAATAGAAGTATATTCGCGTTCTTGCATAAACAATGAAACACCTAATATAGCACAGTTTACAGCAATAAGCGGTAAAAATATTCCCAACGCATTATAAAGCGAGGGAGAATATTTCTCGACTACCATTTCAACCAATTGTACCATAGCAGCGATGGTTGCAATGAAAATAATAAAACTGAGGTAACTTAAATCTACACTTGCATAACTTGGGTCAAGCCAAACCAATGCACCTTCTTTAAGTACATAAGTATATAGTAAATAATTCAGCGGTGCAGTTATAATTAGCACAAAAGTAACTGCAATCCCTAACCCCATACTTGTTTTTACTGTTTTTGAAACAGCTAAATATGAACACATGCCTAAGAAAAAGGCAAAAATCATATTGTCAATAAAGATGGATTTAACCAGTATATTAAAAAAATGTTCCATACTTCAAATTATTTTTCGATTAATGATTTTTTCCAGCTTCTATGTACCCAAATAATAACACCAATTGTAATAAGTGCCATAGGAGGTAATATCATCAAGCCATTATTTTCGTATCCAAACTGATAAAACGAATCAGGAATAACGCTAAACCCTAATATTTTTCCGGAACCGAGCAGTTCTCTAAAAAATGCAACAATAACCAAAATCATACCATAACCGATTCCATTTCCTATTCCATCTACAAAAGAAGGCCAAGGCTTATTTCCCATAGCATACGCTTCCAGGCGTCCCATCAAAATACAATTGGTGATGATAAGACCAACAAATACAGAAAGCTTTTTGCTTACATCGTAAACATAAGCTTTTAACATTTGATCGACAATAATAACCAATGTAGCAATAACTACTAATTGTACAATAATACGAATTCGCGAAGGAATCGTGTTTCGCATCAGAGAAATAATGAGATTGGAAAAACCCGTTACAATTGTAACCGATAAAGCCATGATAAGTGCCGGTTTTAATTGCACAGTAACTGCCAAAGCAGAGCAAATTCCTAAAATTTGAACCGTAATAGGATTATTTAAATTTAATGGTCCTAAAAAGGTTTTTGCAATCTTGGCAGAAAACAATGGTTCTTTTTCTTTTATATCGCTCATAATTCTTAATTTTTTTGTTTCAAAAAGTTTTCATATGGCTTTAATTCGTCCATCAGCATTTTGCTCAATCCATTACTGGTTATGGTTCCACCCGAAATAGCATCCACTCCGTGTGTGTCGTTTTTATCGGCTCCACCTTTTACAGCTTTGATAGAAACAAAATTCCCAGTTTCATCAAATAGCTTTTTTCCGGCAAATTGAGATTGAAATACTTCGGTTGCAATTTCGGCTCCTAAACCGGGCGTTTCGCCTTTGTGATCAAAAAATGCTCCATATACTGTATTTTTATCGTCATTAACAGAAATATAACCCCAAATAGGCCCCCACAAACCTTTTCCATAAGTCGGAAAAATATATTTTGTTTCACCTTTATCCGTTTTACATATATATATAGGTAACAATCGTTTATCGGCTGTTTTTTTACTTTCTTGCTCCACATTTACCTCAAATGCCTTTTGACTGTTTTGTTCTTGATTGTTTACATTTATCACTTTTTGTCCTACAATATATTTATTAAACAACTCTTCGGCATTTTTTGTTGTGGATGGAATATTGACAGATGAAAGTATGTTTTGCATTTTTTCAACCTTAACATTATATTGTTGTTGAGGTTTTAGACCGATTGCAACAACGGTTAGCAATATGGCTACAACGACCACCATAACTGCCGAATAAATAAAAATATATCTATTACTATGCATAATGCTTCTCGTTTTTTATTGTTTATTTACTTGAACTCTTTTTAAACGTCGTTTTATATTTGCTTGAATTACATAATGATCTATGAGTGGAGCAAAAGCGTTCATTAATAATATTGCCAGCATCATACCTTCGGGATAAGCCGGATTCAAAACTCGAATAAGAATAGCAAAAAGCCCCACTAAAAATCCGAAAATATATTTCCCTGTATTGGTTTGTGCTGCCGTAACCGGGTCTGTTGCCATAAAAACGGCACCAAAAAGAAAACCGCCCATTAGCAATTGAGTAAGCGGAGAAATACTCATATAGGCATTGACAGCAAATAAATTCAAGATGCTACTCATAAAAAGTCCACCAAAAACAACTGAAAACATAACTCTCCAGTTCGCAATTCCGGTAAATAAAAGTATTAAGGCTCCAAGTAAAATAGCAGCTTTGGAAGTTTCACCGATAGACCCGGGAATAAGTCCTACAAAAAGCGTCCAGTTATCGGGAATTTTATCTACGGCATACGAAGCAGCATTGGCCAAGGGAGTTGCTCCCGAAAAACCATCGACCGTATGAATATGTTGTGATAATCCATATGTCCATGGCAAATCGCCCGAAATATGCTTTGGATAAGCAAAAAAGATAAACGCTCTACTAAGCAAAGCCGGATTAAAAACATTCATTCCGGTTCCGCCAAAAACCTCTTTCCCAAAAATTACAGCAAAAATGGTAGCAACGGCAACCATCCACAAGGGTATATTAACGGGCATAATCAATGGAATAAGCATTCCCGATACTAAAAACCCTTCATTTACCTCATGATGACGTATTTGTGCAAAAATAAACTCAACAGACAGTCCGGAAACATAACTTACAATAACAATTGGTATCACTTTTTGAAATCCAAACCAAAACATTTCCCAAAATCCGGCATCTTGACCTATCGCTTTAAAATATTGAAAACCTACATTGTACATTCCAAAGAGCAACGCAGGTATAAGTGCGACAATAACAACAGACATTGTCCTTTTTAAATCAATGCTATCGCGAATATGAGCCCCTTTTTGTGTTACTTTATTGGGTACAAATAAGAATGTTTCGAATGCATCAAACGTTGAATGCAAAAAATGAAATTTACCACCTTTTTCAAAGGAAGGTTTTATTTTATCTAAAAATTTTCTGAGTCCATTCATAATTCTAAATTATTAACTCATTTCACTTCGGATTAAATCTAAGGCTTCGCGAATAATAGATTGAACTTCGATTTTTGAAGTACAAACGTATTCGCACAAAGCCAAGTCTTCTTCTACAACTTCGTATATACCAAGTTTTTCCAACAAATCAATGTCTTTAATAATGGCTGCTTTTACCAATTGTTGCGGTAAAATATCCATTGGGACAACCTTTTCGTATTGGTCTGTCATAACGTATGCCCGCACACCTCCATGGTAGTTTGTATCTAAAACAAATTCTTTTTTAGGTCTTAACCATGAAAAATACGAACGAGACATACTGAATTTATTTAAACCGGGCATTGCCCATCCTAAAAATTCGTATTTATTACCTTCGGGAATAACGCTTACCATACGATCGTAAAATCCTAAATAGCCGTCTTTACCTTTATTTATCCCAGTCAAAACATTGCCTGATATATAGCGATTGTTTTCGCTTGTGCTGTTGTTTTCAATAAATGTCGATATTTTTGCCCCTTGCATTGTTTCAATGTAAGCCGGTATAGATAACTGACTACCAACCAATGCTATTTTTCTCCTTACATCATATTTGCCAGTAAGTGCATAACGACCTATAACAGCCAAATCTTCGGGTTGAATTGTCCATACCACTTCACCCTTGTTAATCGGATGAATATGATGAATTTGCACACCAACATTCCCAGCAGGATGTGGACCACTAAAATAGTTGATCTGTATTCCCTGAATTTTTTCAAAAATAGAGTTTCGATTTGGCTCTATTCCAACAAATATCGGTACATCGACTATTTTTTTGATTAGATTTATACCGGCTTGAATATTTTCTTGCTCGCCATCTAAAATAAATTCCAAATCCGGAGCTAAAGGAGCTGTATCAAAACCGCTAATAAAAATAGATTTTGGAGTTGAATTCGGGTTTGCAATAATATTATAAGGACGTTGACGAATGAATGACCATAAACCAACTTTTAATAGTGCTTTTATTAAATCCTGGCCTTTCAAGTCGTTTATATTATCAACGCTCTGTTCATAAATTTGCTCATTCGATGCTTCAATAATAAATGCTAAAATTTTCCGCTTTTCGCCTCTTTTTATCTCTAATAAACGTCCGCTAACCGGCGATGCAACGATTATTTCAGGATTGTCTTTACTATAAAACAAGGGGCTGCCGGCTTTTAATTCATCACCTTCTTTTGCAATAGGTTTTGGAATTATACCAATAAAATCCTCCGGACAAATTGCATAAGTTTGAGATGCTGGAATAGGTAACCATTTTTTTTCGGCCTTCCCTTTCAAACGTATATCTAATCCTTTGCGTAATTTAATTGTTTTTGACATATAATGTTTAATTACTTCACAAAAGTATTTAATTATTTACATACTTAGATTTTAAACAAATATGATAGTTATCACATTCTGATACAAAAATGAGAAAATAATTTTAAAAAAACAATATCCGGTAATGAAATACCGAAATTGTTCCGATTTAATTGAAAATATATTTTATGTACTTTTTTTCATTGGTAAAGAATACCTGCGGATTCCGTCGAACTGACAAAATGCGTTTCCCACAGCAGCAGCAGTTGGAACAAGACCTATCTCGCCCAATCCTTTGGCTCCATATGGTCCAACCGGATCGGGAACTTCTACCCCAAGCACAACAATTTCGGGTGTTTCGTGTGCCCGCAATACTCCACAATCTCTTAATTTATAGCTAACCGGAAATCCGTTTTTCATCGGAAAATCTTCGGTTAAAGCATAACCTAAACCCATGTGTACAGCACCTTCTATTTGACCTTCAAAAAGCACGGGATTAATAATTTTACCTGCATCGTGAGCAGCAATCACTTTCTCTATGTTCCCTGTTTTATCTAGAATAACTAATTGCGCAGCATAACCATAAGAATAATGTGTTGCCGGATTTTCTGACGGAGTTCCCGGTTTAACCGTCCATGTGCACTCCCAACGAGCCTGATAACGATGGCCTACTATATCTTTAAGGCTTTTTCCTGCTAAATCCATTTTCATGGTTTTTGCTGCTTCGCGAATAGCATTTCCAAGCAAAACGGTTGCTCTGGATGAGGTTGTCATTCCTGTCTTGATGTTTGCCTGAGTATCGACAATAACTTCAATAATGGAACTATCTATTCCCGTTTCTTCGCATAAAATTTGAGTTGCAACCGTATGTATTCCTTGTCCCATTTCAGTCCAACCATGATGCAAAACAACTTTATCGGGTGCAACGATTTCTATTATGACATCGGAATAATCAACCATTCCATTTCCAATTCCACTGTTTTTTATGGCGGTTGCAATACCACAATATTCTGCTTTTTCGTAGTATGGTTTTAATTTATCAAGGCAAGCCCGAATCCCCACTCCCCTAACTCTATCGCCCGTTGCAGTGGTCAAACCATCGGTTAAAGCATTATCGTATCTAAACTGCCAACGATCAAAGCCACCTTGTTTGCAGAGTTCGTCAATACACGCCTCTAGTGCAAAAGCAGCTTGGTTAGCACCAAAACCACGCATGGCTCCGCAAGGTATATTGTTCGTATAAACCGTTTTTGATTCTAAATCTATAACCGGAACAAAATATCCTCCGGTGGCATGACCGGCTATTCTTTCCATTACTTTATTGCCAACCGATGCATAAGCTCCGGTATCGCCAATGGCTCTTAGTTTCATGGCAGTAAGCTTTCCTTTTTCGTCGCATGTCAATGTCATGTCTATCCATACCGGATGACGTTTGGGATGCATACGTAAACTTTCTTCGCGTGTTAAAGTAAGTTTTACCGGCTTTTTCAACCTATACGCAAACAACGATACATGACCTTGAACCGTTATGTCTTCTTTTCCGCCAAATCCCCCGCCATTGGGAACTAATATTACACGTACTTTTTCTTCGGGTAAATTAAGAAGTTGAGCCACCTGTCGCCTATCTTCGTATATTCCTTGACCTGAAGAATAAAGCAAAATGCCATCGTTGTCGGGAAGAGCAATTGCCGTTTCTGTTTCGAGAAATGCATGCTCAATACGTTGTGTTTGAAAGACACCGTGAAATTTATAAGCCGAGCTTGCAATCACTTCATCGGCATTTCCCTGTTTTAAGACACAATTATCCAACAAGTTCGATTTATTTGGATGAACTTGGGGAGCATTTTCTTTTAGTGCTTCGTGAACATCGGTAACGGGCTCGTAAACTTCGTATTCGACCTTGATTTTTGCTGCTGCTTTTTGGGCATTTTCTTTGGAATCTGCAACCACTCCGGCAAGCACATCGCCTATATAGCGAGTTATTTCGCCTTCGGAAATCATTAATGGCCAATCATTGAAAATTAAACCTGTTATTTTATTTCCGGGAATGTCTTTTGAAGTAAAAATACGAACAACGCCTTCTGATTTTTCAGCTTCTGAAATATCTATTTTTAAAACTTTTGCTTTGGGATAATCTGAAAATCGCAATGCTCCGTATAACATGCCTTCAAAAAACATGTCGTTTATGAATTTTCTTTTACCGATAGCTGTTTCAAATGCTTCGTATTTGGGCAGGAATGAACCCACGCCTTTGTGTGAGAAATCGAGTTTAATATCTTCTTTATTTTTGAGTAAATCAGCTGAATAGGAAATAGCCTTTTCAATTTTTTTGTAACCGGTACAGCGGCACAAATGCCACTTTAAGGCTTGTCGAATTTCGTCGATGGTGGGATTGGGATTTTCCTGGAGAAGAAGTTTGGTTCGCATAATAAATCCGGGTGTGCAGAATCCGCACTGAACAGCACCTTTTTCTACAAAAGCTTTGGCAATAAGGTCGCGAATATTTTCGGGAATTCCTTCAAGTGTATAGACTTTAGAGCCTTCGAGTGATGACATTTTAGTAACGCAGCTTAATTTCGCCTTTCCGTCTATTTCAACCAAACATGCACCACATGCTGATTGACCATTACAGCCATCTTTTACCGAAGTTATATTTTGGTCGTTTCGCAAAAAATTCAATAATGTTATAGTTGAATCACCATTATACTCTATTGGTTTTTCGTTTAAATAAAAACGTATCATAACTTATTTTTTTAAATTTAAAAATTGTTCAACTGCACCTATATTCGCCTCAACCGGAGCCGGCATGTGTAAGAGTGGCTGAACGGCATTTAAATCTTTTAGTCCTGAACCGGTTAACAAAATTAACACTTTTTCGTTCTGCTTTATCATATTTTGAGATTGAAGTTTTAAAAATCCAGCATAAGCCGTACTTGCAGCAGGCTCTGAAAAAACACCAAACATTGAAGTTAAGGTTTTAGAAGCATTTAATATTTCTTCGTCAGATACTTTTAAACCCAATCCATTGTATTTTTTTATGTATTTTTTTGCCATATAAAAATTACGAGGTATATCAACCGAAATAGAATCGGCAATGGTCTTACTGGGATTGGAGATAAACGTTTCTGAATCAAGGTTATCAATAATATTACTGCTTCCTTTCGCTTGAACTGCAATTATTTGTGGCATTTTGCAAATAATCCCTAATGCGAGCAAATCTTCAAATCCTTTAAAAACACCCGAAATTATAACTCCATCTCCTACCGGAACAAAAATTTTATCGGGCACATCGCCATTCAACTGCTGAACGATTTCAAATGAAACCGTTTTTTTCCCTTCAATCGTTAACGGATTAAAAGCGGTGTTTCTATTGTAAAATCCATATTTTCGGGTAATTTCGACACTTAAATCAAAAGCCATATCATAATTTCCTGCTACCGGAACAATTTGTGCCCCATACATCATGATTTGTGTTAATTTTGCTTTTGGGGCTGCTGCCGGGACAAAAATCACTGCCTTTTGATTTTGTGCAGCACAAATTCCGGCTAACGAAGAACCGGCATTCCCGGTAGAAGCAGCTACAATTGTTTGAATATTGTTTTCTTTAGCATATGCCGATACAATAGCCGATGCTCTGTCTTTAAATGAAAAAGTCGGGTTTAAACTGTCGTCTTTTAGAAATACAGTTGCACTTTGTTTTTTAATACGATACAAGGGGGTTTTCCCAACTCTTAAGAAAGGTAAGCTGTCGGTATTTTGAATAGGTAACAGTGGCAAAAAATCTTTATTTATAAGAAAACTTAAAAGATTAGCACTTTGTTTCTTTATAGCTGCGTAATTATATAAAACCCTTAAAACTCCCAGAGGGGGAGAATCCGGTTTGTTTTTAGATGAACATCGAGGGCATAAATATTCCGTTTTTTCCGATTCAAAAATAGAATCACAATCGTTGCATTGATACGTTAATTGCATTTTCTTTTTTTAAAGCAAAGATAATGCATTATTCAATATCTGTAAATTTAAAATGGTGTTTATCCCTGTTTAACAATACCGGTTGTAAAATCGAGTTCAGAACCAAATAAGCTATGCGGAATTAAATAAATAATAAAGGTTAAAATAGCCGCAAGTAAAAACCACCTTGGACTTTGATACTTTTTATATAAAACCCACGCTATTAACCACGATAAAACGCTTAAAAGAACTTTATTGTCTGTAAGGTCGTAACCAAAAGGAAAGCCTGTCCAAAATTCGCCAAAAGCGAATTTTTGTACGATAGGCCCGAATATAAATCCTCCCATAACCAAGAATATCAACGTTATCATTGACCATTTCATCGTCAATGCATCATTTTGAAATGCTAAAATCCCTGTATAGTTAGAAAACAACATAGCAAAAAAGATAAAGAAAATATGTAGAATTAAAATCCACGATGGAACAGTTCCTTTAAAACGAACCACCACATCTTTGTCGGATAAAACGATTCGGTCATTTGATTCTTGAAGTTTTTGATAATGAATATTATAAGCATATTTTCCGGCTGCCGGAAGAGAAGGAAGGGAAGCCGTTAAATTACCGGCAGAATCCTCAGACATTATTATTGATGCCAAAGAATCGTTTGTTTTATATCGTTTATAAACCAAAAATGCTTCATATCCCTCTACTTTAGGAGCTGAAACAACTAAATTTGTTCCTGTTTCGGCTGAACGAGGAAGTTTATATTTAATTATTTGCCCTGAAACTTCTTTTTCTCCTTTCAACGGATAGGTAGGACCTGTCATTCGTTGAAAAACAGCTGCAGCTATCGTTATGATAGCTGCAATGATCCACATATACTTTTTTTTCATGCTTATTAATCTCTTCTACCTGTAAAAATGGCAATATAATAAAGCAACGTAGCTAAAGATGCTAACGCTGCCACTACGTAAGTATAAGCTGCCCATTTTAATGCATCTTTTGCTTTGGGATAGGTTTGAGATGTTGTGATTCCACTGTTTGTTAACCATACCAAAGCACGCTGACTTGCATTTATTTCAACAGGTAATGTAATAAAGCTAAATAATGTTGTCAATGCAAAAAGAATGATTCCTCCAAGCATTAAATAAGGAAACGATTGCAACAATAATATACCTGCTAACAATACCCATTGTACCCATTGCGAAGCAAAGCTAACAACAGGAACTAATGCCGAACGCATTTCTAAAAAAGCATATGCATGAGCATGCTGAATAGCATGACCGCATTCGTGAGCGGCAACCGCAGCAGCGGCAACGTTTCTTCCATTATAAACATCGGGACTTAAATTAACCGTTTTAGTTGCAGGATTGTAATGGTCGGTTAGTTGTCCGGGAACCGAAACGACTTTTACATCGGAAATACCGTTTTCGTACAACATTTTTTCGGCTACTTCTTTGCCACTTAATCCATAATTAACCGGGATCGTTGAATATTCACGAAAACGACTTTTAAGTTGTGCTCCGATAAGCCAACTAATGAGCATAAACACTCCAAATATAATCCAAATAGGTCCTATTACCATAGTTGTAAAATTTTAGTTCAAAGATAAATCAAAAAGATTACCAAAAAAAAGACGATGACAATTTGTCAATATTGAATGACAACCTTTTGTTTTGAGGAGTACCTTTCACCGGAAACAATCAAATAATATATTCCACAAGGGAAAAGACTGGTATTTAAATGTATTTCGTTTTCTAATGTCGTATAATCCATAAATTTTTGTCCAAGAGCATTAACAAGAATTAACGTTTTATGACCTGTTGGTAAGTTGCGAATTATCATATTTTCTGAAACAGGGTTCGGAAATATTTTTAATTGTTCGTCTTCGATATTGCTTACATAGGTTGCCGGTTCAAATCGAATTTCAATGTTATTAATAGCACCACTCTTTGTTACTTTTGCTACATGGCTTTTTAAGCCGTTAGTTAACCAATAATATTCGTACGAAGTAGGGCGGTTAATAGTATAGCCAAAATTAAATTGAGCACTAAAAATAGTATCTGTAATATTAACAGTTTCTTTTACGCGGATAGCATCGTATGTGCCATATGGTGTAATAATGGTTCCCCATCCGTCAGCTTCATGTTTCCGATGAATGGTTTGACCATAATAACCATTGTTTGGAATTTGCATCCCGTATGAAGAAATCGAAGAATCGGACGTGCCAAAAGTTAAGGGCAACTTAAAAAATAATTCCGGATTGTCATATTTTACAGGTGTTTGCACTCCATTTATGGTTGCTCCAAAACCTGCTTTGCGATAATACGTACTCGATTTTTTGTAAAAATCATAGTAATCTGAAACGGTTAATCCACCTCCCATTTGTGGTGGCGATTGATTGATAAATGCCAAATTGGCAATTGTAAAATTAAATACAACGTTATAAACAATAGGAGTTGAGGTAACGGGTATAATGGTGTCTGACCTTTGATTATTCAATGATAATTGACTAAAATCCCATGTTGTATTTGCTCCTGTTAGGTTGGGATCAAAATTGTTGATATTTCCTGTTTTATAGAAAATAGTATCATTTACTGTTGGCAAATCGTATTGAGTGATTGTGATTTGCGCAAACGCACGAATCGAAATGCAAAATGAAAATATAAAAAACAACTTTTTCATATAGCTTTTAAATAAAACGTTCAAATATACAAATTTATCAATAATATGATTCTGATTTAGAAACAAAAGAGGCCGTCCTTTTTTAGACCGCCTCTCATTTGTAGAAATCGATTGAACTTAATTAATCGTTAAATTCGTATTTATTGATTAAGTCATGTAGTAAGGGCTCAATAATGGATAATAGTTTTTGTTCTTTATCATCCGGATTGTTTTCGTCAAATGTTGTTGAGTTGAGTACATCGCCATTGTTTTTAAGGTAGATTTGATTTCCTTCAATCCATACAACATTGCCACCGGGGAGCAATTGACCAAGAAGTGTTTTTTCTTCAGAATAACGAGGTTCGTCTAAAATAACCAAATCGGCTCCAACATGAACTAGTCCAAAATCGTAAATATCGTCTGATTCATGAGCAATTAAAGCAAAATCAACTTTCGGATGACGCAGTAGGTTTTCAACATTTGCATCGTGGTTGGGGTTGTTGTAAAAATATTCACCATTAAAATATACCCCTTTACGGGTTAAACTGCTAAAAAATACAGAGGGTTTTATTTCGTGCAATTTGGCATTTAAGAGATTAGCAAATTCTTGCGACACAAAGTTTGCTGCAATAATTGGAATACGGGCATTTTCTGGCCGTTTAAAGTGTGAAAGAATGATTTTGCCTGGCACGTCAATACTTCCGCCATATGCAGGTGCTAAGTGCATAAATACACCGGGACCGGCATTGATTTCAATGATACCAAAATTGCCTTCTGTCCACGGTTTAGAAATATCCTGAGCCAAGACATCAATACCTAAACAGCGTACATTAAAATACGAAGCAATATCTTCAACCATTTTTACATTGAGTGGATGAATTTTATCGGTAACATTGATAGAAACACCACCGGCTGAAATGTTAGCAACACGACGCAATGTAATACGTTCGCCAGCTTTAGGAACATCGTTTAGTGTTAACCCTTGTAATTTAAGGAATTCGACTAAATTATCGTCGATTTTAATTTTGCATAATGGTGAACGAGCATTGTCTAAACGAATAATTTTTTTATTTTCTTCTTCAATTAGCTTTTCAATTGTATTGGTTCCGTCGCCATCCACATAAGCAGGAACGCGTTCGAGAGCGGCAACGAATTTTCCGCCAACTGCTAATAAGCGGTGGTCTGTTCCGTATATTTGCTGTTGTACTAGAGCACCATCAAAATTTACACCTTCTTCCTGAGCCGCTTTAACTATTTTATTAAATGCTTCGATAGCTTGTGCTTCGCTTTCTATACCGGTTGTAACTCCTTGCCCCTTATGTCCGGCAACGGGCTTGACAACTACAGGGAAAGATAACTTACGAACAGCTTCTAATATTTCTTCTTCGGTATAGCAATTTGTTCCTTGCGGAGTTGGGAAACCACATTTTACAAGAAAATCGCCTACCATATCTTTATACATAGTAAACTCGGTATCTTTTATTCCGTCATTGTGAAAGGTTGTGGAGCGTCCTCTTAATTGTTTTTTGCCATAACCCCACATAAATTGGTTTTCTTCAAAAAGATAAATAACCGGAATATCGCGTTTTAAACCGGCTTCGACTAACGAATAAATAGTGGGTCCACCAAACAACGTTTTATCGAATTTTGCTTGTAAATCAAGCCATTGTTTTGTAAAATCGAAATCATCATCGTTTGAAATGGCATAAAACCAGTCTGAAACTAAATAAACAGCTTCTTTTGCAACTTTTTTATCAAGGTATTCAATAGCAACAACATATTCGTCGCCATCGGTCGAAATGGAATATTTATTTATAAATAAGTCAATATCCATTTTCAACGTTTCGAGTAAAACCTTGCAGAACAAATCGATAACATAAGGAGTTTCCCATTCCGTAGCTTTCGGAAAAACTTTTGAAATTTGTTCTTTGTAGAAATTTACACTATCGCCTATGGGTGAAATAAATATATTAAAAACCAAGGCAGCACGATCCAAATAAAAATTAGGACCGGTGTAAGCTTGAAATTTGCTTACTTTAAAGTCATTTTCGCGATACATTTTTAATTTAAACTCCTCTATTTTTTCATTTTCGTAACCTAATTGTTCTTTAATTTTTTCAATAAGCTGACGTGCAGCTTCTAAATTTTTTTCGGTTTCTTCGTTTGTCATAGCCTATAAATTTTAAGAAACCAAAATTAAATCATTTTTTTCAATCTTTATCAATTTTTTGTATTTTTTTTGTATTGTTTTATTTTATTGATATTTAGTGTTTTACGACATGGCTTTTGGTGGTTTTAAATAACAATAAATAGTCATGCTTATTTTTCTAATAGTTCTTTAAAAAAAACGATTATTTTTGCGGGCAAAAACATGAATACTTTACGTTTTAGTTCATTAGAAGAGTCGTTCAAGCATAAGCCAATAGCTGTAATACAAACAAAATCAATCCCCGAAGAATTTGGGAGATGTGTATTTGACAAAACTAAAATGCGGAAATATTTATCATCCGAAGCATTTCAACACATTCTTCATTCTATAGAAAACAACGAACGAATTTCCCGAAAAATTGCAGACCAAATTGCCTTAGGCATGAAAACATGGGCAATAGAAAACGGAGCAACGCATTACACACACTGGTTTCAGCCCTTAAACGAAGCCAGTGCCGAAAAACACGATACTTTTTTCGAACCGGACAAAGATGGATTTATAATTGAAAATTTTTCGGGTGATAAACTGGTTCAACAAGAGCCCGATGCATCGAGCTTTCCAAGCGGTGGCATTCGCAGCACTTTCGAAGCAAGGGGCTATACTGCATGGGATCCGTCTTCTCCTGCTTTTATTCTTGGCAAAACGCTCTGTATTCCATCCATTTTTATTTCTTTCACCGGCGAAGCTCTTGATTTTAAGATGCCGCTACTCAAATCGCTTAAAGCAATCGAAAAAGCAACGTATTCGCTCACCTCTATTTTTTTTGAAAAACCTCAAAACGCTACGGTTACTTTTGGTTGGGAACAAGAATATTTCTTGGTCGATGAGTCGCTTTACAATGCTCGTTTCGATCTTATACTAACCGGCAGAACCTTACTTGGACATGCATCAGCAAAAGACCAACAACTCGAAGATCATTATTTTGCAAGCATTCCGGAACGTGTTAAGGCTTTTATGTCCGATTTGGAAATAGAAGCTTGGCGATTGGGAATCCCATTAAAGACACGACATAACGAGGTTTCACCCAATCAGTTTGAGTGTGCTTCTATATTCGAAGAGGCAAATTTAGCCAACGACCACAATATTCTTTTAATGGATATTATGCGAAAGGTTGCCGAAAGACATAATTTTAAAGTCTTATTGCACGAAAAACCCTTTTCAGGAATAAACGGCTCGGGAAAACATTGCAATTGGTCGCTAATGACGAAGAATGGAATAAATTTACTATCTCCGGGACACACTTCTGAAAGCAATTTACGATTTTTATCATTTATTGCAATCGTTATAAAAGCGGTATATGAGCATTCAGAATTGCTTAAGGCAGCGGTTGCTTCTTTAGGAAACGAATTCCGTTTAGGCGGAAACGAAGCTCCACCCAACATTATAAGTGTTTTCTTGGGTAAAACCATTTCGTCTGTTTTAGAAGAAATTGAACGTACGGTATCAAAAAACAATATGACTGTTTCGGACAAAAAGGCTTTAAATCTCGATATTAGTAGTATTCCCGAGATTTTGCTCGACAACACCGACCGAAATCGCACCTCACCCTTTGCTTTTACCGGCAATCGATTTGAATTTAGAGCTGTAGGTTCGTCTGCCAATCCTGCTGCTGCTCTTATTGCTCTTAACACTGCCGTTGCCGAACAAATGACAGAATTTGAAAACCTATTTAAAATTAACTTAAAAAAAGCAAAAGAAGAGGCGCTTTTAAAAACCATTCAAACCTTCTTTTCTGCATCAAAAAAGGTTGTATTTGATGGAAATGGTTACTCAAAAGAATGGCTCAATGAGGCTAAAAAAAGAAAACTATCTACAACAAACTCTGCTGTTGATGCGCTGAAAGCATACATTAGTCCAAAAAGCATCGAATTATTTCAAAAACATTCGGTGTTTAAAAATTACGAATTAGAAGCTCGGTATGAAATACGCCTTGAATTTTATATTAAAAAACTTCAAATAGAATCGAGGGTTTTAGGAAATCTAATTGATAATCACATTATCCCTGCATCACTAAAATACGAACAATTATTGCTCGACATCATCACAAAATATAAAATGCTTCAAGTTAATGATTCTCAATATGCTATGCACCAACAATTATTAAATGAACTGAACGAACATACACAAGCCATTTATAAGTTAAAAAATGAAATGGAAAACGAACGAAAAAACGCGAATGCAGAAAGCAATATTCGTATAAAAGCTCAGCTGTATTCAACAAAGGTCAAACCATATATGGAAAACATTCGATATCATGCAGATAAGATCGAATTAATTGTTGACAACCAATATTGGCCTCTTCCTAAATATCGCGAACTATTATTTATTCGATAACATTTTTTTAGATACCTTTGCAAATCGCATAAAACTTAACTAAATGAAAGAAATTATTGTAAGTGGTATTCGCTCAACAGGTAACCTTCACCTTGGCAACTATTTTGGAGCAATTAAAAACTTTCTGAAACTTCAGGAACAACATCATTGTTATTTCTTTATTGCAGATTTTCATTCGCTGACTACGCATCCCACTCCCGAAAATCTTTTTGGAAACACCAAACAAGTATTGGTTGAGTATTTGGCATGTGGCATCGACCCCGAAAAGTCGGTTTTATATCGCCAAAGTGATGTTCGTGAAATAACGGAACTTTATCTGTTACTCAACATGAATGCTTATTTGGGCGAATTGGAACGCTGTACAACATTTAAGGAAAAAGCTCGCAAACAACCCAATAACGTAAACGCCGGATTATTGACCTATCCTGTTTTAATGGCAGCCGACATTATTATTCATAAAGCACATAAGGTACCGGTCGGAAAAGACCAAGAACAACATTTAGAAATGACACGAAACTTCGCTGCTCGTTTCAACAGAATGTACGGTGTAGATTATTTCCCCGAACCTGTTGCTTATAATTTTGGTGAACAACTTGTAAAAATACCGGGTTTAGATGGAAGCGGAAAAATGGGAAAATCGGAAGGGAATGCCATCAACTTAGCCGACAGCCCCGAAATTATTCGCAAAAAAGTAATGAAAGCCGTTACCGACAGTGGTCCCACCGAACCCAATCAACCTATGGCCGAATCGGTTTCCAATCTTTTTAAAATTATGCAAGTAATGTCAAGCCCTGATACGTATCAATATTTCTTAGAAAAATACAATGATTGTTCTATCCGTTATGGCGATATGAAAAAGAAAATAGCCGAAGATATTATACTTTTTACAAATCCAATCAGAGAAAAAATCGAAGCATTATCAAACGATCATGATTACCTTAGAAAGGTTATTCGTATGGGAGAGGAAAAAGCACGTGCAAGTGCTTCAAAAACATTAAATGAAGTAAGAGAGATTATTGGATTTAAAGCATTTTAAAAAAAATGCTACTGTTAATGGAAGCTTTGGAATTTTTTGGTATCGGTACGCGGATTTATACAAATTACCGGAATTTTAGCATTGTTTGCAATAATCTCTTGCTCTTCGGCACCAAAAATAAAATCGGTAAAGCGTGGATCTTTGGTTGTCATAATAAGCAAGCCATCTGCCTTAATTGTATTTGAAAACTCAATAATGGCCTCTTCAAATTTTTTATCAGAAGGTGCTATGTGAATTTCATAATTTATTTCGCGTTCTTCAAAATATTTTTTAGCAAAAAGCAAATTGGCTTTTACTTTTTTCAAATATACCTCGTCGGTAATATTTACAACGTATAAAACCATCGTAGAGTTGAAGTAAACTGAAATATAGTGTGCCCATTTTAATTTTTCCTTGTTTTCAACCGTAAAATCAACGGGGACTACGATTTTTGAGAAATAAACATCACCTGAAGGCTTATCTTGAACAACAATAAATGGAATAATTGAATTAGCAATAACTTTTAATGCTTTGCTGCCAATCAGTTTTTGCATGCCCGTAATTCCGTGAGTTCCCATAACAACAAAGGTGGCCGAAATTTCGTCGGCTTTTTCTTTGATAGCATCGTAAATAGTTCCATCTTTTGCCGCAAATTCTATTTCTACATCACCGGGTAACGAGGCTTTTGAAACAAATGATTTCAATTGTTCTATGGCATCAACTATTTCTTTTTCCTTCTTTACTACATTAAATACTACAATCTTAGCATTAATTTTTTTGGCTAAAATAACGGCATGCTGTAAAGCATTTATAGCAACCTCAGTAAAATCGCAGGGGACTAATAGCGTTTTTTTATTTTTTTCCATAAACAACTTTTTTTGATATATCAATAAAAGATTAACTTTGTGGTTTAATTTTGGCAAAGCTAATAAAAATTTAACGAATTGTTAAAATATTTATTAATATTATTTTTCATTGTTTCCTATGCTCGTCTTTTTGCTCAATTTGATGAGACAGGTTTCCCTTTAATTCAAAATATTCCACCCAAAGCATATGGATACGAAAGTCAAAATTTTGCTATAACACAAAATAATCAAGGAATCTTTTTTATTAGCAATGTAAGCGGTATTCTTCAATACGATGGAATTCACTGGAACTTGATACCGGCTCAAGGTATTCCAAGGCTTTGCAGCGACAAAAAAGGCAATGTTTATGCAGGATTATACAAAGACTTTGGTATAGTAACACAAGGCGAAAAAAACAAGTACGAATTTCACTCCTTAGTTCCATCACAACGTTTAAAAGAAAAAATTGGCGATGTTTCTTCTTTAATAAGCTACCGAAACGAAATCCTTTTTATTGGAAATTACTCTTACTTGTATTCATACAATGGCAGAAATATAAACGTCATCGATAGCACATCAAATTTACTGGAGCTATATACCATCAACGATAAACTTTTTGTATTCAAAGAACCCGGTGGATTGTATCAATATGCCAATGGCAATATGATTTTGTGGCTAAGTTCTCAATCACTCAATAATAAAATTATAGAGTTCTTAATACCGTATTACGACAAATTTTTAATTAAATTTAGGAACGAAAAATCTATCTTTATATTAAATAAATCGGGAGAAATTGTTCCTTTTTCAAATGAAATTGAAGACTATTTAGACGAACATCAGTACTCTTGCTTTATCATGACTCCCGACTCTGTTTATGTTTTTGGCACACACAGAGGAGGGATTATTGGCATGAACACAAAAGGGCATGCATTGTTTGAGTTATCAACCGACAACCTGCTGCTAAATGACAATATAAATGACTTATTTATAGACAAATGGAACAACGTATGGGTTTCACTGAATAATGGACTCTCTAGAATAGAAATCTATTCTGCATTTTCATATTTTTCAACAGTAAATGGTGTAAAGGGTGGCGTTTCCGACATTTGCCGATTTAACAATAAGGTTTATATTGCTACTACACAAGGGCTTCGCTATTTAGATAAAACGAATTTTCAAAAGCAAACCGTTCATGGAAACATGTTTAAATTGGTAAAAGAAATTCAGGTCGATTGTAATAAACTTCTTGCCACACCAAGCGGATTACTTGTAAGTACCGATAATGGATTATATTTTATAGACAAAAACGATAAAGTACAAGTTTTAAATAAAGAGCATATTTTTGAAGATTTTTTAGCTATTGATTCAACTTACAAACAAATTGTTATTTGCCTTAATAACGGATTAGGGATCATTGAATTTAAAAACAACAAACCTATATTTCGTCAGCTTAAAACAGATTTTTTCGACCACACACGGACCATTGCTAAAGATGCACAAGGCAGCTACTGGCTGGGCTCAGATTATAATGGAGTTTATAATGTTTCGATCGATTTGGAAAAGTATTCTGTTAAAACCATTGGGCACTATAAAACAGGAAAAGGATTCCCTGCAAATATCGGTTGGGTTGACGTTTATTCAACAAAAAGAGGTGTTTTATTCAGTACACAAAGTGGACCCTTTCTTTTTGATTATGCAAACAAATCATTTGTTGCCGACACATTTTTAATTCCTGATCTAAAAACCTGGATTTTCCCGCTTAAAGAAGATCACTATCATAATATTTGGTATAGTTCCGGAAAAGAAGGAATATATGAAAAAGAAACAGGTGTTGCATTTTATTTAAAAAAGAATCAATACAAAATTGTAAAAAATCCTTTCAAAGTTATCAGAGAGTTTACAATAGAATCAATATTTCCAGATTTAAATGCAGTAACTTGGTTTGGCACATTTGATGGTTTAATTCGCTTTGATGCTAAAAAATTAACACAAGACACCAGCAAATTATCACTGTTTTTATCTTCATTTATTGCCGGTAACGATACCATTGTAGCCTCATCCACATGGTCAAATAACGACGAACAAGTATTTATTAATTATAAAAATCATAATATTCGTTTCGATTTTATTGCACCCTATTTTGATGCAAAAAACAATATTCAATATCAGTATTATTTAGAAGGATTCGATAAAAATTGGTCAGATTGGACAACCAATACATTTAAGGAATACACCAACTTATTTGAAGGTAATTATGTTTTTCATGTTCGTGCTAAAAATATATATGGTACGATTTCTAACGAAATGGTTTATCATTTTAAAATCCTGGCTCCCGTTTACAGGCAATGGTATGCATATTTAATATACATAATTTTATTGGCAAGCTTAGTGCTCATGATTTTCCAGTGGCGAGCCTATTCTTTTGCACAGGAAAAACATCATATTGAAACCTTGCTGAATATTAGAACTAAACAACTTGCCGAAGAAAAAGAAAAAGTAGATGAGCTTATTCGCAATATTCTTCCCGAAGAAACGGTTCAATCGTTAAAAGAAAATGGCTTTGTAGAAAAGAAAAAATACTCGTTGGTTTCTGTTTTATTTGCCGATGTTCAAGGGTTTACGCATATTACAGAGCAAATGAGCCCCGAAATGCTTATAGACGAACTAAACTTGGTGTTTAAAAATTTCGACGACATTTGTGACCAATATGGAGTAGAAAAAATCAAAACGATTGGCGATGCATATATGTGTGCCGGTGGCGTTCCTAAGAAAAACAGAACCAACCCTATTGACGTTACGTTAGCTGCCCTTAAAATGCAACATTTCATCAAAAACAACAAAGAAATTTTCAAATATCAATGGTCAATCAGGGTTGGGATTCATTCGGGTACCGTAGTTGCCGGGGTGGTTGGAAGCAAAAAATTCTCGTACGATATATGGGGCGATGCGGTTAACATTGCTTCACGCATGGAATCGTCAAGCGTTGCCGGAGAAATAAACGTATCCGGAGATGTGTACGGAAGAATTAAAGACTATTTTGAATGCGAATACCGAGGCAAATTACCGGTAAAACACAAAGGCGAAATCGACATGTACTTTGTAAAAGGCATAAAAAAAGAAATGGCAATGCCCGAAAATCCGAACGAACCCAATGATAAATTCCGACTCAAACTTCAATTCTTAAAATACGATGACCTGGAAGAGTTTGTATTGCTTAAATTAGAAAAATCATTACCAAACAATTTATATTACCACGACTTAAAGCATACCATTGACGTAATAACACAAGTTGAAATGCTTGCTCTGGGCGAAAAGGTTAGCAGAGAAGAATTGTTGCTATTAAAAACGGCCGCTTTGTTGCACGATACCGGCTTTATGAAAGGATACGACGATCACGAAGAATTAGGAGTAAGATTTGCTCGTGAAATATTGCCACAATACGGATATCGTCAGGATCAGATTGACATTATTTGTCGGTTGATTTTAGCAACAAAATTTCCACCCGACCCCCAAGACCACTTAGAGCAAATAATTTGCGACGCCGATCTGGATTACTTAGGACGTAGTGATTTTATTCCCGTCTCGCAAAACTTATTCCGTGAACTTTTTGAGCGTGGAAAAATTCGCTCTGTTGACGCATGGAATAAAATGCAATACGAATTTATAAGAAAACATCAATACTTTACAGAAACAGCCAAACGGAAAAGAAATATTAATAAAACCAATCAGTTGGACGAATTAGACAAGCTTGTATAATATGAAGAAAAGAATTTATATCGTGGCAGGAATTATTCTTGGCATCCTATTGTTCGACCAAATTTTAAAATGGTATATTAAAACCCATTTTATGTTAGGCGAAGATTATAAAATTTTTGATTGGTTTTATATTCACTTCACCGAAAATCCGGGAATGGCATTTGGACTCACCCTTTCAAGCGGCGATGTTGGCAAGCTTATTCTTTCTCTTTTACGATTAATAGCAGCCATTGCTATTGGATGGTACCTTGTTCGCTTAATAAAAGAAAAAGCAAAAATTATTTTTATAAGCGCCATTTCCTTTATTTGGGCAGGTGCCGTAGGAAACATCATCGACAGTTTATTTTACGGTATAATTTATAGTAGCAGCGAAGGACAATTGGCACAGTTATTCCCTCACGAAGGCGGATATGGCACTTTTCTTCACGGAAAAGTGGTTGATATGCTCTATTTCCCTTTAATCGAAGGGCACTTCCCTTCGTGGTTTCCTATATGGGCAAATGAACCATTTATTTTCTTCAGACCTGTTTTCAACATTGCCGACTCGTCTATTACTGTTGGCGTTGTTTTAATTATTCTTTTCTATAACAAAATTTTTCCAAAAAAAATAAATTAATAATTTATTTTTTGTATTATTGTATCAAAATTTAACTTTATCCTATTATGAAAAAGATTACTTTTTTAATCATAACCTTCGCCGCTTTCTTTTGGAGTTGTAATAACAACTCAAACCAAAGCCTTAATGACAACGATTCAACAACATTTAACAAAGACACGGTTCATACGAATCGTGTAAAAAAAATATTTTATAATGTTCCATCACCCATCGAAATGTCTTCGGTTATCCAACGAAGCGGAGCTCAGTTTAAAAGCGACGTTCTTTGTTCTTACAAAGGCATCGAAAAATACACCTCAACTTCAAAACAAGCATTGCTACTTGGTGTATATGGCAGCGACTTATCATATGTTCGTTTGTTTGAACAAATACAATTAGCCATTAATTATTTATCGTCCATAAAAAAACTCTGCGATGCAATAGAAATACCCGAAGATCAAGGTTCAAGAGCTATTCAGCGTATGGAAAAAAATATTGACAACAAAGACTCATTGCTTCAAATTATTTCTGAAACATATGCTTCGGCCGACAGTTATTTAAAAGACAATGATCGCGGCAATACCGCAACATTAGTTATTCTTGGTGGATGGATTGAATCGCTATATATTGCAACTCAAATAGCCGATTATGCAAACCCATCGAATAAAGAAATTGTCGATAGAATTGGCGAACAAAAATACTCTCTAGGTAATATGATTGAGCTGATTAAAGCTTATCCCGAAGATAAAGATTTACAAACATACTTACCTATGCTTGAAGACTTAAAATCAATTTACGATAACGTAAACATTGAATACGTAAAAGGAAATGTTGTTACCGATCAAGACAAAAAAATGACCACCATTTATAGTGTTGCAAAAGTTGATTTTAGTAAAGAAACGTTTGATAAAATTAAAACCTTAGCGAAACAAATACGTACAAATATTGTAAAATTCTAATGAACAAAATTATGAAAACAATTAGTATATTCATATTGGCAATGATATTGGGAACGGGTGCTGCTTTTTCTCAATGTAAAGGTTTTACAAAGAAAGAATGTGTTCCTCAAATTAAGCCTTTTACATACAATGGACAACTGAACATGGCCGTACTAAATCCGGGTGATGTTGCAGAGCTTGTGGTAACTTTTTATAAAGGACAAGATTACAGGCTTTTTGTATGTTCACAAGAAAACTTAGGGAAGATCGAGTTTAAACTCTTAGATTCCGAACGAAACACTTTATTTTATAATAAAGAACACGACTATGTAAATTTTTGGGACTTTCATTCCAATGCTACACAACAACTTATTGTACAAGTTAGGGTTCCTCAAGTAGAGGAAGAAGTTACCGTAGCAGCTAGCGGTTGTGTTTCTATATTAATCGGATTTAAAGAATAGCTATTCTGCTTTTTGCCTGATTATAGAGCGGCTCAATTCGTCCATTCGCACATAGTTTCTAAAATGTTTTCGCGTTTGCTTTTCAAATTTTTCTAATTCTTCAGGACTTATTTCATCAATAAAACAAGTTGGGTCTTCACCAAAAACATCGCCTGTATGGTAATAAGCCATAACTCGGCAACCTCCGCATGTCCAATTATATTTGCATGTGCCACATTTTCCTCCGAGCGAAGGTCGATGAACAATTTTTTTCATTAAATCCGATTCGTACAAGATCTCTTTTAATGGGCGTGTATAAACATTTCCTGCCGACATATTATCGGAAAGTAAAGGGCAAGGAGCAACATCACCTGCCGGATTAACGGCATAAAACGACCCTACCCAACAACCAATCGATGGATGAGCAGGAACCGGATGTTGAAATGCCTTTTCGCCTGTTAATGCTTCATAATCATTCGGGTTTAAAAAAAATGGGACAAAACTCACAAACCCGTGATGCGATTTCATTAATGCCGGATGTAAATAATTCTTCAGAATTTCTTTATCAAACATTAATTCTTTATGTGGTGAATTTCTTGGGGTAAAGGGAATTCGATTAAAGGGCAAACTCATGGAACGGATTTTAGCTATTGTGTTATTAAACGTTTCGCAATTAAAACGTCCCATCGTAACCGATATATTTACATTTATATTGTATTTCTGCAATAGGTCTAACTTTTCTAAAAACAACTCGATCTCACGATAGCGAGTAGCTTTATTTTCCTCATCAAATGAATTAATTCCCAACGAAATCAACAAATTATTGTCTAATAAATGTTTTAATTGAATTACCAACTCCTCCGTTAAAAGCGAACCATTCGTCGAAATGCCTATTTTAAAACCCATTCGATGAGCCGTTTCTAATAATAAAAGAGCATCTTTTCTTAGAAAAAACTCTCCCCCCGAGAAGTCGATAAAGGTAGTTCCTACATCCTTTGCCGGCTCTAAAATATATCGAATAATATCGTCGGCACTTTTATCGTTTTCCCATTTATTTGGCTGATTAGAACCACTCGAACAATACTCGCAGCGAAAATTACACCTTCTTGTTGTCTCTAAATAAAGCGTATGAAACATTGTTAGTATTTATATAAAATCTTTATTAAGACTCTAAATTGAAACATATAGTTGCAATATTTTTACCAAAAGTACTGATAAAATATTTATATTAAGTCCTAAGTTCAATTAGTAAGTGCAACTTTTTTAACAGGTCGATTTAGTTTATGAA
>DAOOWN010000002.1:0-74808 GCA_035371305.1 Bacteroidales bacterium | reverse complement strand
TCATGGGGAACAAGCCCGGTAAAAGATACAACATATAGCTTTGTTGCAGGACAAGAGTACGATTTTAAAGTGATTTACGATAGAATTACGGGTATTATTCGAGTTTATATTAATGATATTTTATCGGCTCAATGGGTAGATTCTTCACCTATTTCAAATGGTTCGTATGTTTCTTTTAGAAGCGGAAATTGTAATTACAAAGTAGATGATTTTGAAGTGTTTCGATCCCGAAATTCAACAGCAATTATTTCAGTTGGTCCCGGAAATGCGAACGATATTCGATATCAAAACGAAAATCCGACTTCACCGGCAGGTCGTATTAGCTCTATTACAACCGACAATGCTAAAAACATAAGTAATATTGCTGTTCAAACTGTAAATATAGATTGGACACCACCAACACCTTTCATTGTAAACGATGGTAACGGAGCAGACTTGGATACTGTTTATACGTCAACTCATATTCAAGCTAACTGGAACATGTCAACAGATATAAATTCAGATATTGTTCGATATTTATATGCTGTTGGTACATTACCCGGAGCTAACGATGTTGTAGATTGGACAAATAATGGTTTATTGACAAATATTTCGTTAAATACGATTAATTTACAACCCAATCAAACATATTACGTAAGTGTAAAGGCACAAAATGGTGCTGGCATGTACTCATCTGCCATCATTTCAGATGGTATTATATATTTAAATCAACAAGTGGTGAATGAACTGCATAATGCAAGTTTTAACATTTTTCCTAATCCTGCAGACCAATATATAAACATTCAAACGGACAACTTGTTAACCGAAAAGATTTGTATTTATAACTCTATGGGAATTCTTGTTAAACAGTTGGATTGTGTTCAAACATCGAATAATATTGATCTAAGTAATTTACCATTGGGTTGGTATCTTATTAAGTTTGGAAACCATTATAAGCAATTTTTTATTGTCAGATAATATACCATTCTTTTAATATTGCCTAATAAATAAAAGAAGCGTTTGTTTTTAAAAAAATAATTTGTAGGTTTGAAAGGTGAATTTTTGAACTTATGGAATCTAGTAATGTTATTGAGCAATTCGGAAAATTAAAAATATTAGTTATTGGTGATGTAATGATTGATGAATATATGTGGGGAAGAGTAGAACGCATTTCGCCCGAAGCACCGATTCCAATTGTAGCCATCGAAAAAAGAGAAGAACGTTTAGGAGGAGCGGCAAATGTTGCACTAAATATAAAATCGTTAGGTGCAGAACCAATATTATGTAGTGTTATCGGAAATGATTCGAAAGGCGGACTTTTTAAACATTTATGTTTATCGGTTAATATTGATACACAAGGTTTAGTTGAAAGTCATCACCGACCAACTACGTGTAAAACCAGAATTATTGGACATAGTCAGCACCTTCTTCGTGTTGATGACGAAATAGATACACCCTTAAATGCCGAAGAAGAAAGCAAATTAATTCATCATATTTTGTCAATTTTCGACACACATACCATACATGCTGTTCTTTTTGAAGACTATGATAAAGGCTGCATTACAAAAACATTGATAGAAAAAGTAACTCTTGAAGCTTCAAAAAGAAAAATTCCTGTAACAGTCGATCCCAAGCATCGTAATTTCATGAATTATAAAAACATCGATTTATTTAAACCCAATTTAAAAGAATTGACAATCGGCTTAAAAACAGATATATACAAGTCTTCTCTTTTGGATCAGCTTCCCAAGCTTTGTCAAAAGTTTATGGAACAACAAAACCATAAAGCCATAATGGTAACCCTTTCGGAACTGGGAATGTTCATTATTAACGATAAAGAATTATATCATATTCCTACTCAAGTTCGCGATTTGGCAGATGTTTCGGGTGCGGGAGATACCGTTATTGCTACAGCCACTCTTTGTTTGGCGTTAGGGATGTCATTATACGATATTGCTTATATCTCAAATGTTGCTGCAGGAATCGTTTGCGAAAAAGTCGGAGTTGTTCCCATCACAATTAAAGAATTGAACGTTAAATTGAATTAGAAGCCGTTAAAACTCCAGAAAAGAGGAGGAAGAAGCAAAAGCCATCCTATTAAAATTAATATAATGATAAATGGCAAAACCCATTTAAACCAAGTAGTATAAGGAATCTTAGCCATTGAAAGCGCACCGAGCAATACACCGCTGGTTGGAGTAATCATATTTGTAAAACCATCGCCAAATTGGAATGCAAGAACGGTAAGTTGACGCGAAACTCCAATCAAATCAGAAAATTGTGCCATGATGGGCATCGTTAAGGCTGCTTTTGCAGAGCCGGAAGGTATGATGATATTAAGCCCGTTTTGAAATAGGTACATTAAACTTACCGAGGTGATTTCACCCGTATTTTTTAGTGATTGAGAAATATGATACAAAATGGTATCAATAATTTTTCCATCGTTTAGTAATACGATAATGCCTCCGGCTAAACCTACTACCAACGCTGCAGATAAAATGTCTTTGGCGCCATCTAAAAAATGTTTAACTGTATCGTTGGCAGAATAACCATATACAATCGAAGTTATAATTCCTAAGGCTAAAAACAGCGAAGCAATTTCTTTAATGTACCATTCATAACCCAGTACGCCTATAATTAAAATAAAAATAGTTGTTATTAAAAGATTTAAAATAAAATATTGTAACGACTTGCGGATAGCTATAAAAGAACTTATGACAAAGTACAAGGTTATAATTGCAATAAAATTAAATGAGAAAACAGATTTACCTAAATGAATAGTTGTTGATGAGAATTTAAACGATAAAATTATTCCTGTAGCAGTTAAAATTATATAGATAATCCAAGTTTTTGCAGTTGATTTAAATTGCTCCAGTGAAGTTGATTGCATGTGTTCGTTTCGCCACAGGTGGTCGAGCTTGTACATCGGCGACCGTTCCGGAGCTTTTTTTATGCGCTTTGCATACAAAAGAACGAAGGCTATAGCGAGGGTGTTTATTATAATCCAACACAAAGCTCGATATTCTATACCTGAAAATAAGGGTAATTGAGAAATGCCCTGAGCAATACCTATTGTAAAAGGATTCATCATTGCAGCTGCAAAGCCAACATGAGCAGCTAAGTAGGTAATTGAAATTCCAATAATGGAATCGTACCCCATAGATATAGCTAATGGAACGAAAATGACAATAAAAGCAATGGTTTCTTCGCTCATCCCAAAAATAGCTCCAAACAAGCTGAATATAAGCATAATGAAAACTAACGCTACATTATCTGAACCAAGAAAACGAATAAAGGCAATTTTATTGGCGTTGTTAATTCTGCAAACCAACGATTGTATGCCAATATCAATAGATTTTGTTGTATTGATAATCCAAAAAGCACCGCCAATAATTAAAATAAAAACGATGATACCGGCCTGATTAACAAAACCTTGAAAAAAAGCACCCAATATTTCCCAAATTTGAGGCTGATTAGTGGTGTATTTAAAAGAAGAAGCATCTATTACAACACGTTCGTGTCCATTAACCAACATCGTTTTTCTGGCAAATTCGCCACCCGGAATAATCCATGTAAGTATAGCCACTACAACAATAATGGCGAATACAATAACATAAGTATGAGGAAAGCGCTTCATAATTCACTCTTTGTTCAGGGCAAAAATAGTGAAATAATAATTAACGAGATGGGATGAAGGTGAAAAACTATTGTTTGCTAATGGCGAGTGCTTCTTTAACGGTTATCTTTTTACCTTCGTTGTATGCTACTACAAAGCATTGTAAGCCTTTTTGCTTTACATAGTTTTGATAGTTATTGGCTTCTTTTAATGTGTTGAATTTTCCAACCGAATATTTATACATGTTGTCAACAAAAAGCTCATCCACCGGTTGATTAAATTGGTATTTGTCGTAATAATTCGAAGGCAACTTCTTCGGTGATGCTCCTAACTGAACAGTATAATAAAAACCGGATGGGGTAGAAACGGTATTAGGTGCTTTTGTAACCGTTTTGTTTGTAACAGGAGGAAGTTCTGTTACATTAGGACTTTCCTTTTTAACTGGTTCTTCGGTAGTGGGTTTTATGGGCTCTACATTTGCTTTGCTATTTATGTTGTTTTGTGAAGTTGTTTTATTTTCGATAGTTTGATTGCTAATGGGTTCTTCTTTTACATTTGTCCTAATTACTGGTTTTGGGGCAGTAGTATTTTCGGAAACGGGCGTAACAGGTGTGCTTGAAACGGTTGTTTTAGGTACATCGGAAACAGTAATGTTACTTGATTGAACAGTGGCCGGAGCGTTTGAGCCTGGTTGATAGGGAGGGATGTTTTTTATTTTCATTGCTATTTCGCTATTGCTCATAAAATCGCGTTGTTCTACACTAACATATTTTATTCCCGTTTCGCTTAAAAAGGAAACATTGCCGTTAATGTTGATCGATTCATTTAAAGAAGCCGGTGATGTTAATTCGTATTTAACTACAAAAAGCTCATTTTGGGGTAAAACAGACCATACAAAAAGAATTGAGTTTTCTGCAGCGGCATTTGTACTTCCATATCCTTCTTTTATTTTACATTGAAATCCGTTAGGAAATTTTTCTTTTATTTTTAACGTTTTTTCTCGCTCTAATCCTTTTGTGTTTATGAGCAAAGTAATGGTTAATACGTTGTTCTGTTTTTCTATTTGCCTGTAGCAGAATATTTTGTCTAAATTTATTTCAGTCTCTTGAGCTTGGAGTATAGTATTTACAATCCCACTTCCAAGCAACATCATTAATACAACAAATGTTTTTTTCATAGTTTTCTTGATTAGCATGTAATTTAAAACAAAGATATAATATTTTTTGATATCAAGAAATAAAAAGCTAAATATATTTAGTAACCAAGTATGTTTAATAACTTTTTGCACCAAAAAATATTTTTTATTGTCCGTATTCTATAAAAAACATAGTTTATTTCTTATAATTTTAGCACTTTTGCACTATGAAAGATTTAACGGTAGGAAACGAATCAAAGCTGATTTTGAATTTTGCTTTACCCATGCTTCTTGGAAATGTTTTTCAACAACTATACAATGTTGTTGATAGCATTGTAGTGGGGCAATTTTTGGGAAAAGCTGCGTTGGCTGCTGTTGGAATAACCATGCCATTGATTTTTACGCTAATATCATTAATTGTTGGTTTGTCAATCGGTTTTAACGTCATCATTGCTCAATATTTCGGTGCTAAGGATTATAAGAACGTACAGCGAACCGTTGATACCATGAATATCATTTTGTTTATTTCATCGGCAATATTTACAATTGTTGGTTTGTTGTTAATGGACAATGTGTTGACATTAATAAAAACACCTGCCGATATTCATGTTCAAGCCATTCAATATTTACGTGTTTATTTATTAGGGCTGGTATTCTTTTTCGGATATAATGGTAATGCTGCTATTTACAGGGGAATGGGCGATTCTAAAACTCCGTTGTACTTTATTATTCTGTCCACCATATTAAATATTGGTTTAGATTTGTTATTTGTTGCCGTATTTGATTGGGGTATTGAAGGTGCGGCATGGGCAACTATCATTGCACAAGGAATAGCTTTTATAACTTCAATTTTTTACATCAATAAGTTTCACGACTTTTTAAAGTTTAAATTTTGGAATTTTTCTTTTGATAGTTATATCATGAAGAAATCTATCCAAATTGGTTTGCCTACCGCATTGCAACAATCATTTGTGGCGTTGGGTATGGTAGCATTGTTAAGTGTGGTCAATGCATTTGGAACCGATGTAGTAGCGGCCTATTCCATTGCAACAAGAATAGAATCTTTTGTGGCATTACCGGCAATGAATTTTGCTGCTGCACTTTCTACTTTTGTTGGTCAAAATATTGGTGCTCAAAGGATTGATAGAGTTAAAAAAGGTTATTTGGCTACCCTAAAAATGACGTTATTAATAACCATTGTATCCACCTTAATTATTTTAATTTTTTCATATCCATTAACTCGTTTATTTACAGAAGATTTAGCAGTAATAAATATAAGCAGGGGTTATTTAAATATTGTTTCTTTTTTCTTTGTTTTTTTTACGGCAATGTTTGTGAATAATGGTGTTTTAAGAGGAGCCGGAGATACATTAATCCCTATGTTTATCACGTTATTTTCTCTTTGGGTAATTCGTATTCCCTTAGCATATTTAATGTCAAAATCTTTTGGTTACATAGGTATTTGGTGGGCTATACCTGTTGCCTGGTTTTTTGGAATGTTGTTTTCGTATAGTTACTATAAAATTGGAAGATGGAAAAATAAATCGGTAGTAAAAAAATATATTCCTACCGAGGAGATTGATGTTGTAGCCGAACCCTAATCAATTTTATCAAATCCTGTGTAGGGCACTAACGCTTCCGGAATTAAAATGCCATTATCGGTTTGGTTATTTTCTAAAAGTGCAGCAACAATTCGCGGTAAAGCTAAGGCACTGCCATTGAGGGTATGACAAAGAATATTTTTCTTGGTTTGGGTATCTTTATATCTTAATTTAAGCCTGTTTGCCTGGAATGATTCAAAATTTGAAACCGAACTTACTTCTAACCAACGTTGCTGAGCTTTACTATAAACTTCAAAATCGTAGGTAAGCGCTGATGTAAAACTCATATCACCACCGCATAGCTTAACAATTCTGTATGGAAGTTGAAGTAAGGTTACCAAATTTTCGACATGCTTTACCATTTGTTCCAATTGTTCGTAAGAACGTTCGGGATGCTCAACAACAACAATCTCAACTTTATCAAATTGATGTAAGCGGTTTAACCCACGTACATCTTTTCCATACGAACCGGCTTCGCGTCTGAAACAGGGGGTGTAAGCGGTATATTTTATTGGGAAATCGCTTTCGTTTAAAATTACATCTCTAAAGATATTAGTAACCGGCACTTCGGCTGTTGGAACCAAATAAAAATTATCAACGGTTGCATGGTACATTTGTCCTTCCTTATCCGGGAGTTGACCCGTTCCAAAGCCTGAAGCTTCGTTTACCATAAAAGGTGGTATCACTTCCTTAAAGCCGGCTTCAATAGCTTTATCGAGGAAAAAGGAAATAAGGGCTCGCTGAAGTTTTGCACCTTTGCCTTTATAAACAGGAAAACCGGCACCGGTAATTTTATTTCCAAGTTCAAAATCGATAATGTCGTATTTTTTTGCTAAATCCCAATGAGGTAATCCGTTGTTAGCAGTGGCCGAAGGTCCTCCACTTCGAACTATGATATTGTCTTCGGCTGTTTTACCTTTTGGAACCGAAGAATGAGGCATGTTGGGTAGTGTTACCAATAATTGATGGATTTCTTCCTCAATTTGTGCGTATTTTTGTACTAATTCCTGAACCTTATTTTTAAGTTCGTTGGTTTTTGCTTTAGCATTTTCGGCTTTGCTTGTTTCACCTTGCTTAATGTACAGTCCAATTTCTTTCGCTATTTTATTAAGTTCAGCTTGAGTGTCGTCAGCTTCTTTTTGATTTTTTCTTCTTTCTGTGTCTAAGTTTATAATTTTATTGATGGTTTCGGTAGCATCAATGTTTTTAATTTTGAGTCGTTCGATGACTTCATTTTTTTGTTCTAATAAGTTCTTTAACTGTAACATAGCTTTTTAATAAAAAAAAACTCCTTAGTTATCTTTAGACAAACTAAGGAGTTGATTAAATGACTTAAAAAAATTATTGAATATTAATTGGTTCAATGAAAACGTATGATTTATTGTCACTTTTGCGTTTAAAAACTACTTTTCCGTCAACTAATGCAAAAAGAGTATGATCTTTACCCATACCTACATTGTTTCCGGGACGATGAACGGTTCCACGTTGACGAATAATAATATTTCCGGCTTTGGCAATTTGACCACCGTATATTTTAACGCCTAAACGCTTACTGTGCGATTCACGACCATTTGTTGAACTACCAGCTCCTTTTTTATGTGCCATAATTGTAAGTTTTTAGAGTTGAATATTTTCTATTTCAATTTGCGAAAAGAATTGACGATGACCATTTAATTTACGGTATCCGTTGCGTCTTTTCTTTTTAAATACTAAAACTTTGTCACCTTTTAAGTGCTTAACAACTTTAGCAGAGATTTTGGCTCCGTCTATATAAGGTTTTCCTACGGTAACTTTGCCTTCGTTGTCGGCTAATAAAATTTTTGAAAATTCTACAGACGAACCTTCATCAGCGGTTAAGCGGTGTACGAAAAATTTTTTACCTTTTTCTACTTTAAATTGCTGTCCTGCAATATCTACAATAGCATACATGATTATATAAGATAGGTTTTGTTTTGGACTGCAAAGATATAAAGTTTTTTTCAATCTTCAACTCTTTTTATCAAAAAAAAATTCAACTTTGATTTTTTTATAAAAAATTAGCAGGGATATGGTTATTTACAAAATGATTTTCTTATTTTTGTTCAAACGAAATGGGACGTATTTTTAATGAAGAAAATTAAATTAAAAGTAGTAGGCTTATCATACAGTGAAACACATTCTGGGGCTTATGCATTGGTATTGCAAGAAGAAGAAGGAACAAAAAGAATTCCTATCATTATTGGTTCATTCGAGGCTCAGGCTATTGCCATACAACTAGAAAATTTAAAACCTCCCCGTCCTCTTACACACGATTTATTTGTAACATTTGCTTCTGTTTTTAAGGTGGACTTATTAGAAGTAAATATTTATAAATTGGAAGAGGGGTTGTTTTACTCAAATCTTATTTTACAAAAGGACGATGAGCAAGTTGTTATTGATAGCAGAACTTCAGATGCCATTGCTCTTGCATTGCGTTTCGAGTGCCCGATTTATACGACCGAAGAAATTATAGAGAAAGCAGGAATTTTATTGTCGTTTGAGGAAGAAAAAGACGAAAACGTAACCGATGATCGCTCTGACAGACAATCGATTTATTCAAAATATACGATAGATGAGTTAGAGGAATTGTTACAAAAAGCCATAGAAAACGAAGATTACGAGAAAGCTTCTGCCATTAGAGATGAACTGGTTCGAAGAAAAAAAGATTATTAATTTTTTTTAATGCTAACACTTTATGAATCTAAAATTTAGGTTAATTGTGATGAATTTTCTCCAATTTTTTGTTTGGGGAGCTTGGCTTATAACGATTGCCAATTATTGGTTTGGAACTAAACAGTGGGGAAGTACTGAATTTGGAGCTATTTTTCTTACGCTCGGTATTGCTTCATTGTTTATGCCTACATTAACCGGAATTATTGCCGATAAATGGATTAATGCCGAAAAACTTTATGCTATTTTACATCTATTAAGCGGTGCAACTGTTTTTTATTTTCCATTTATAAATAACCCGAATACTTTTTTCTGGTTTATGTTATTGGCCATGTGTTTTTATATGCCAACCATTGCTCTTACCAATACGATAGGTTATAATGCACTTAAAACAAAGGGGTATGATGTAGTTAAAGATTTCCCGCCCATTCGTGTGTTTGGTACGATTGGTTTTATCGCTGCCATGTGGATTACCAACTTAACGGGTAATAAAGCTACGGAAGTTCAATTTTACATTTCTGCATTTGCGTCATTTGCATTAGGTTTGTATTCATTTACTTTACCCAAATGTCCTCCACAATTAAAAACATCGGGCAATACTTCATGGGTAAAGCTTTTAGGTTTAGATGCTTTTAAGTTGTTTGCAAATTATAAAATGGCTCTGTTCTTTATTTTTTCGATGCTGCTTGGCGCTTCCCTTCAATTAACCAATATGTATGGCGATGTTTTTTTGGATGAGTTTAAAAATATTCCTATATATGCCGATTCTTTTGTAGTTCGTTATTCCACTATTATTATGTCAATCTCACAAATGTCCGAAACGCTTTTTATTCTTACCATTCCTTTTTTCTTAAAGAAATTTGGTATTAAAAAAGTAATGTTAATGAGTATGTTTGCATGGGTGTTGCGTTTTGGTTTATTTGGATTCGGGAATCCGGCTGAGGGTTTGTGGATGATAATCTTGTCGTGTATAGTATATGGTATGGCATTCGATTTCTTTAATATTTCAGGTGCATTATTTGTCGAAACTCAATGTGATTCGTCTATCAGAGCTAGTGCACAAGGATTGTTTATGATGATGACCAATGGTTTTGGAACAATGATAGGCTCTTTAACCAGTGGTATTATTATAAAAAAGTTTTTTATAATGGAAAATGGGAACAAAGACTGGCATGATATCTGGCTGACTTTTGCAATCTATGCTTTAGTGGTAGCTATTTTGTTTGCTATTCTTTTTAAACATAAGCATAATGCCAACGATACAAAACTTCAGAATATTTCTCATTAATATAAATACATGAACCCGAAATTGATATGAAACCATACTTAGATTTACTTCAGCATGTGCTAAAAAATGGAACATTAAAAAGCGATAGAACCGGTGTAGGTACAAAAAGTGTTTTTGGGTACCAAATGCGTTTTGATTTGCAAAAAGGCTTTCCATTGGTTACTACTAAAAAAGTTCACTTAAAATCAATAATTTACGAATTGCTTTGGTTTTTAAACGGCGATACAAATATTAATTTTTTGAAAGATAATGGAGTGAGTATTTGGGATGAATGGGCTGATATGAATGGGAATTTAGGACCCGTATATGGGCATCAATGGAGGAAATGGCAATCAAGTGAAGGAAAAATTATAGACCAAATTTCGGAAGTAGTGGAATCGATAAAACACAATCCCGATTCGAGAAGACATATTGTAAGTGCATGGAATGTTGGCGATTTGGATAAAATGGCCTTGCCTCCTTGTCATATTTTATTCCAATTTTATGTTGCAGATGGAAAGCTATCGTGTCATTTATACCAACGCAGTGGTGATTTGTTTTTAGGTGTACCCTTTAATATAGCATCGTATGCACTTTTAACCATGATGATGGCCCAGGTTTGCAACCTGCAACCCGGTGAATTTATACATACTTTGGGCGATGCTCATATTTATACTTTTCATTTTGATCAGGTAAAAATGCAATTAGAAAGAGAACCTCGACCATTGCCAACCATGAAGATTAATCCGCATGTAAAAAATATATTTTCCTTTAAGTACAACGATTTCACACTCGAAAATTACGATCCCTATCCTCCTATAAAAGGTCAGGTCGCTGTTTAAAAGTTTTAAAATATGAAGTGTAAAAAAGCTGGCTCTTGTTTGAGTCAGCTTTTTGGTTTTTGCAGCATTGCAAAAAGGCTAATTTAAAACTTATATGCTATGAAAAAACTAGTTTAATTGTTCTGCTTTGGTTGATTTGCCAATATCAAAATGAGGAAAAAGCTTAAATATAATTGAATTATCATCGTTGTATAAATTGCTGACAAGTACATAAATAACAGGGCGTTTAAAACCGGTGTATCGTTTTACAACTTTGACTTGAGGTTGGTTTTTTGTTTCGTGCTTCATGACTGTAATTTTTAGCAAAGTTACAGTCTAAAAGCATTTAGTATGAAAATATTTGACTAAGTATTGAGAAGAGTTGATAAAAAATGAAACTAAAATGCTTATGTTGACGAATGAATAAAAATTGATGGCGAAAAGCTAGAAACTCGACTTTTCGGAGGGCTTATTGGATACTAATACGCCAACGCATCCCTTACCGCTGCATTTTTCTGAAGCAGTAACATATACAATAAGTTCCATGGTTGAGGCAGCTGTAAATTGAAATGACGTAGAGGGTCTGTAGCGTTTCATTTCAATTTCGTCTTGATATTTGGAAATTTCGAGCTTAAGGTTGTTAATACTGGCATCTAATTCAACTTTCTTTTTTCCGGTTTTAATTTTCACCTTTTGATTTTCGAGTGAAAGCATGAACTGTTTTTTTTGTTCGATTGTTTTGAGCAGTTCTTCATCGATTCCGGTCGAAAAGTAAACTTTTCCGGTATTATCTGTAACTTTAATACTTACTTCGTTCATTATCTGAGACGAAACAAGAAAAGAAATATTGTAGTCTTTCCCTTCGTTACAGATGATATTTAATTTAGAAGATTTGCCTGAATAGAAAACAGCGCTTTTGGATTGAATGTCGTATTTCCAAGGGTAACGGATTCCCGAACGTTGAACCGTTAGAAAATCGCTACAGTTTTGCCCAATACTAAAGAATGGAACGAAAAGTAATAAATATGCTAATTTTTTCATAGTTGTCAGATTTTAAGCTTGTTTAATAATTTCGTTTCTTATTTTTTCTATCGTTTGTTTAAGCTTTGTGAAGGTTTCATTATCTATGGAATAAATCGTTTTTACTCCGATAATAACTTTAGATGTATCTTGTGCTTGAGGAGCCGTTTCGTCAATTTTTGAAGTTATTTGATTCATAATGGCTTGAATAGAAGTTAAGTTGTTTCGTATTGCTTCTGTTTCGCTTTTATCTTTAAGTGTTTCGAGCATTCCGAGTAAATTTTCCAATACAACTTTCTGAGAAGCAATTCGTTGTACAATAGGATTTTTTTCGTCAAATTTGTTTATAAGTTGAAAGGCAATGTACATGCTTTCAATCCAGCCGCCTGTGCTAATATAAGCTAAGGTTAATCCATCGTCGTTTTGTTGTAAATGGTCAATTACATTGTAAAATGAATTGTTGGTAATGGCGCTAATGGAATCAACATTGGTAATATTGTTTTCTAAACGGTCGAAAGTTGATTTTTCAATGGCATTTGTTATTCCAAGCTGATCGCTCATGCTTTTTACTTTGCTAAAGTAACGAACGGTTTCTTGAAATTTATTGAAGGTTGCCAAATAAGCCATATCAGCGGCATAGACACCTAAATTTAACTTTTGCTTGGCAGGTTCCACAAAATTTGTTTTTTCTGGAGCTGTTATGTTTGCTTTGAAGTTGGCTTTTGAATTTTTTAGAAGCGAAATAAATTCATCGGGAGAGGGTACTTGAAAAATAACTTCAGATTTTATATTTTCAGTTGTATCTACAATCGTATCTGTATTATCGATAGTTTGATTGGTATTACTGTTTTCGCAGGAAGAAAGCAGTAACATGACCCATGCTCCAAAAAATAAAATGATTTTATTCATTGCTTTGATTTTTATAATTTTATGCAAACCTACATTTTTTTTTTCTAATTTCAAAAAAATGAAAACCGATGAATGAAAAAAAGATGAGTGAAACTGAAAATATTAGCTTGCTTTTTCTTGTAATTCAATCCATCTGAACTCTAATGTTTCTATTTCTTCGGTAATTTGATGTAGTCGTATCGCTATTTGGTTGCGTTGAGTGTTTTCGGTTTCGGGTGCAATAAGTTGCTGTTCGAGCTCTTTTTTTTCGTTTTGAAGGGTTTCTAATGTTATTTCAATGTTTTCTAATTCTTTCTGCTCTTTATAGGTTAGTTTTTTTTGGGAACTGCGGTTTTGATATACCGGTTTTTCGATTTTTGCTTTTTCCTGCGATTGTTGTTTCTTAAATTGTGTTTCATTTTTCTTTTTTTCTTCGAGGTATTGTGTATAGTTCCCGGGATAGTCTTTTATTTTTCCATTTTCCTGAAAAGCAAAAATATGTTCGGCAATTTTATCTAAAAAATAGCGGTCGTGAGATACGGCTACAACACAGCCGTTAAATTGCAAGAGGTATTCTTCTAAAACATTAAGGGTAAGAATGTCTAAATCGTTGGTAGGTTCGTCTAAGAAAAGCACATTCGGATTTTTCATGAGTACCGTAACCAATTGTAAACGGCGCTTTTCGCCACCGCTAAGCTTTTCTACTTGCGTGTATTGCATGTTTGGCGGGAAAAGGAAAAAGGTTAACAATTGGCTTGCTGTAATGTGACTTCCGTCGGCTGTTGTAATATATTCTGCAATGTCTTTAACTACGTCTATAACACGTTTGTCTTCAGGGTATTGTGTGTTTTCTTGTGTAAAATAGCCAAGAGCAACTGTATCACCATATTCGAAATGACCGGAATCGGGTTTTATTTGTCGAGCAAGCAATTGCAAAAATGTGGTTTTCCCACAGCCGTTTGGCCCAACAATTCCTATTCGTTCGTTTTGATGAAATTTATATGAAAAATCTTTTAGGATTACTTTTTCACCATACGATTTAGATAAATAGTCGATTTCAAGAATTTTTTTACCTAATCGACGCGTTGCTGTTTTAATTTCGACTTTTTGCTCATTTATTTGTTTATGCGCTTTTTCGTCCACTTCATCAAAAGCATTGATTCGGTATTTCGATTTGTGTGTCCGTGCTTTGGGCATTCTTCTTATCCAGTCTAATTCTTTGCGGTAAAGATTTTTTGCTTTTTCTATTTCTGCTTGGGCTTGTTGTATGCGTTCGCTTCTTTTTTGTAAAAAGTACGAATAGTTGCCTTCGTAGCTATAAATTTGTTTTTGGTCGAGTTCGATGATTTGATTGCAAACTTGTTCTAAAAAGTAACGATCGTGGGTAACTAAAAAAAGTGTTTCAATTTGGTTATCGAGGTATTCTTCGAGCCATTCTATCATATCTACATCAAGGTGGTTGGTAGGCTCGTCGAGAATGAGTATATCGGGTTTACTTAGCAATGTGGCAGCCAATGCTAATCTTTTTTTTTGTCCACCCGATAATATTGCAATATTTGTGTTTGCTTCGGGAAGTTCGAGTTTTGAAATGAGCTCGTTGATTTGTGTTTCGTAATTCCAAGCATTGAGGCTGTCCATTAATGCCAACGCTTCATTCATCTTTTTCTCATCGCCCGAATGAGTAGCATCATGGTAGAGCTCAAGAGCAGCAATTATCTTTTTATTTGATGTATGTAGAGTTTCGAATACGGTATTTTCAGTAAAAACGGGGTTTTGAGGCAGGTATCCCACGGTAGTATCTTTGCGTAATGTAATGCTGCCACTGTCGGCATTATCGAGGTTGTTTATGATGTTTAAAAGCGTTGTTTTCCCGGTGCCATTTTTAGCAATTAATGCAATTTTATCGCCTTTGTGTATGCTAAACGAAATGTTTTCAAATAATACAATTTCGCCGAAGCTCTTCGTTAAGTTTTCTGCTTGTAATAATACCATTTTAAAAAGGATGCGTTACATTGTATTTTTTTGATAGCTCAATAAGGTCTTTTTGAACTTCTTGTTTTATTTGGATGCCTTCTCTTAAATGCAATTGCGTTTTTTCGTATTCGGGTTCGCCCGGTACGATTACTTTTGAGTGATTTTTGTCTGGCTGAGCATTTTTAAATGTCTCAATCCACTCGTCCATAGCTTGCAAAAAATCGTCAGCAGGTCTAAATGCATCGATTCTATATGCTCCAAAAAAATGTCCGAGTCCTTTACCTGTTTGTTTGGTTGGCAATGGTATGTAGCTTACTTGTGGAGGTACAAATGGACCAAAATTAGCACCACCTATAACCGAAGAAAAAATGTCAATCATAGCAGACATGCAATAACCTTTATGACTTCCATGTTCGTAATCGCCACCAAGAGTAACAATAGCGCCGCCATCTTTTAATATTGCCGGTTCGTTAGAGGGTAATCCTTCTTTGTCTTGAACAAAGCCATATTCGATTTTTTTCCCTTCTTTCTCCAAAAGAGCAAGTTTTCCCCTGGCAATGGGACTTGTTGCAAAATCGGCAACAAATGGCGGAAATGATTTTGCCGGTATAGCCACTGCTATCGGATTTGTCCCAAGCATTCTCGAAATACTCCACGTAGGTGCAACCAAAGGATTGGCGTTTGTTCCTGAAATACCAATCATATTCTGTTTAGAAGCCATTAAAGCATAATAACCGGCTATGCCATAATGATTTGAGTTGATGACGCTTGCCCACGATGTTCCAACCTCTTTTGCTTTTTCGATTACCAATTCCATTGCTTTTTTTGCTGCTATCATTCCAAATCCATTATCGGCATCAAGGGTATAGGTAGTAGGTGTTTGATGTATTATTTTTACCGAAGGTTTAAGGTTAATGCGACCTGCTTCCCAAAGCGAAATGTAATCTTTTACTCGCATCAAACCGTGCGATGGGATCCCTCTTAGTTCGGCTTCCATCAATACATCTGCAACAATTTCGGCATCATATGACGTGCAACCAATTGTTGTAAAAAGTTCCCGGGTATATTGATGAAGTTTCGTATATGAAATGGCTCTTTCCATCTTATTCTGTTTTTCGATTTACTATCGTTGCCGATGCTTGTGCTGTTGGCATTACAACAAGATCGTTTATATTAACGTGGGGTGGCAGTGATAATATGAATTCAACAATTTGAGCAATATCTTCGCCTTTTAATGCATCGAAACCGTCATATACTTTTGATGCTTTTTCGGCATTCCCTTTAAACCTTACAATTGAAAATTCGGTTTCTACCATTCCGGGGTGTATAGCTGTAACTTTATAACCTTTTTGTAATAAATCAATTCTCATGCCTTTTGTCAGAGCATCGACAGCTGCTTTGGATGCGCAATATACATTCCCATTTGGATAAACTTCTTTGCCGGCAATAGAACCAATATTTATTATTTGCTTTGTGCTACTATTCTTCATAAGTGGAAGAATTTTTTTCGTTACATAGAGCAACCCTTTAATATTGGTGTCAATCATGGTTTCCCAATCGTTTAAATCGCCTTCGTCGATCGGATTTAAACCGGCAGCTAATCCGGCATTGTTTATTAATACATCAATTTTGTTCCAATCTTTCGGAAGGGTATTGATTACATGTTCTACTTGTTTATAATCGCGAACATCAAAATTTAATGCTAAGATTTTTGTTTTGCTACGTAAATTTTTTTCAACTTCTGACAATAACTGGGCTCTTCTACCGGTAATAATAAGTTTATAACCTTGATCTGCTAATTTATAGGCTATTGCCTTTCCAATTCCTGCTGTCGCACCTGTTATTAATACTGTTTTTTCCATATAGATTTTATTTTAGTATGAATTTTTTCAAAATCGATAAAATTGATTAGTAAAAATAATAAAAAAGGAAATGCCGGAACTTTATATCTGACCAGTGCTCCTAATACCGGAGTTGTTAATCCAATCAGAATAAATAGCATTATACAAAACGACAACGAAAACCACATCCATTGATTGAATTTATTTTTTCTAAAAAATATAGGAATAAGAATAATTAAAAACAGAATAAATGTGTTTTCAATGGCTGCCATAAGTGATGTTAAATTATGAGCTTCAAATAGAAAAGGTCTGAATAGGCTGTTTATTAATGCATTAGGACTGTATTGGATAAATGAATAGATGGAGTCTGATAAAAGAGGAATTTCGATTTTGCTTCCGACCGGAACATTAAAATGATGAATCAAATTGATAAAATCGTGTTGTTTTGCTACGGTTATTTCTGAAAAATTATATGGCAAAAAATATTCACTATTGAAATATAACAGAATAATAAGTAAATGAATAGATAATACAATTAACCATGGTTTTATGTTGGGAAGTACTTTTATTAAAATCAAAGAAATTAAACCCGGAATAATCAAAATGAATATATACATTTTGCTGAAAGAGAGAGCGATAGAAAATAGAATAAAAAGCAAAAAGTTTGAAATGGAAAAAGTTTTTAATAGTTTATCGAAAAAATAAATGAGCAACCCTAAGCTAAAAAACACCAAACTCTCTTTAAGTATAGCCGAAGACCAAAAAATAGTAGAGGGCATTAAGAATACAAAAAGAACTAATATCAATTTGTTTTGAGAGAAATAATTAGAAAGAACCTTGAATAAGGCAAATAACCCAATAAATGAAAGAAAAACAAATAAAAGTGTGTTGATAAAGTAGTTTTGAAGCGTAAATAGCGAAAAAAAAGCATTCAATCGAATAATGGTTTTGTTTTCATTTACTATTTCATAATCAATAGGTTTTATCCAAAAATTCATTTTTTTGTAGTACTGCTCTATGATTTCGGTTTTACTATCACCTATTCCTGTAAGCATTCTAATGTAGTTTGAAGGTGAGTCGTAAATGGCTTGATACATTACCTGACCGTCGTCATAATACTTGAAAATATCGTTATTAAGGCGATTATTTGGATAAAAGTTGGTGTAAATGAAAAACAGGAAAAACGAAGCAAGCATTTTTGAAATAAAAAGAAAAAGAGTCAATTTATACGAGATGTCGGGATGATGGAAAAAATTCCATTTTTTTATAATCCAAAAAATGACAAAAAGAAATGCAAAATATAGAACAACATTAATCATTATAAGGTTATGCTTTCGTCATTAAAATGGAAAACGATGGTCTTTTTTATTTCCGGATGTAAAGAAAGATTCACCGGACATGTTTCTACGATTCGTTTTAGTGTTTCTTTTTGTTTTGAAGTATAAGAAATATCTGGAAAGTGAAAAATGGCTTTTATTTCTGCTATTCTTCTGGGCGAAGTTCCCATAATTTTTGTAACTTCTACTTTGGTGTTGTCGATAGAGTAGCCCATGCTTTCAGCTCCGATTCCCATTATTGTTAAGATACACGAAGCAAAAGAGGTTGCTGCTAAGTCGGTAGGAGAAAAAAACTCGCCTTTACCATGATTGTCAACCGGTGCATCGGTTATAATTTCGGTTCCTGATTGAATATGTTTTGCTTTTGTTCGCAAATTGCCTAAATAAATTACTTCGGATGTTGCCATATTATGCTAAATATTTAAATCTGTCAGCGTCTAATTTAAGAAAAATAAATAACAAAATTGTAAACGACCACAGTGAACTGCCTCCATAGCTAAAAAAGGGCAGGGGAATACCAATAACCGGTATTAATCCGATGGTCATACCAATATTAATGGTTAAGTGAAAAAATAAAATGGACACAACGCCATAGCCGTATATTCTGCTGAAAGCCAATCGTTGACGTTCGGCTACTTGAATGAGTCGAAGCAAGAAAATCGTATATATAATAAGTAGTAAACTGCTTCCTACAAATCCATGCTCTTCGCCAACGGTACAAAAAATAAAATCGGTACTTTGCTCAGGTACAAAATTATATTTAGTTTGAGTGCCTTGTAAAAAACCTTTTCCCCAAAAACTTCCGGAGCCAATAGCTATTTTTGACTGATTTACGTTATATCCAACCCCCTTTAAATCATTTGTTTTTCCTAATAATTCATTAATACGAGCTTGTTGATGCGGTTCCAATACCTTATTGAAAATATATTCTACTGTAAAGCTGAAACTTATACTTCCAATCAGAAACAACCCAATGATAAACGCATATTTTATTTTTTTCAGTTTACCTAGTATCATATATATAATTGAAACGAATGAAGAAATTCCTATTAGCAAGAATTTGTAATCAATATTTAGTTTAAAAAGGTAGTTAGCACCCCAAAATAGAGCAAAACCGCCTATAAAAATTCCAATTCCGGTTAAAATATATCGCAATTGTCCATTTAAAAATGTAAAGAGAATGAGGGCTGCAACTAACAAAACATAAATAATTGTAATTTGCTCTACTAACAGCGACATGATAAACAAAATAATAGAAACAACACCAAAGAAAAGAACATAAGGAGTTAAACCTTCTCTATATAAAACAAAAATAAATGAGGTAAAAACAATGGCGGTTCCGGTATCGTGTTGCATAAGAACAATGCCCATGGGTATAAAAATTATGGAAGAAATAATGAGCAAATTATTAAGCTTATGTATTTTAAAGTTATACGTGCTAATAAACTTTGCAAGGCTTAGATTTACTGCAAACTTTAAAAACTCAGAGGGTTGAATTCTAATCCAACCTACCTCGAACCATGCTTTTTGTCCGTTAATTTCTTTTCCGAAAAAGGAAACAGATAAAGTAATTAGTAATAATATAATGAAAAAGGGTGTTGCAAAGAGCGAGTAAATAGTACTATCGGTTAATAAGATTACAAGAGCAATAAACAGTGAAGTTATAATCCAAATTGCTTGTTTACCGTATTGTTGAGTAAAATCTATGATAGAGTTATGTTCTTCGTTATATACTGCTGCAAAAATATTGAACCATCCAACTAAAACAAGAACTATAAAAAATCCTATGGACCACCAATCGACTGTTTTTACTATGCTTGTTTGTCGTTGCATTATCTGTAAATTAAGTTCGTTTCCATCATTTGTTTTTCAAGGTCTGTCCTTATAACTTTTCGCTTCAGGTATTTTTCTATCATTAGACTTGCTATAGGTGCGGCATACGTTGCTCCAAATCCGGCATTTTCTACAATAACGGCTATAGCAATCTTGGATTGCTCTTTGGGAGCAAAAGCAATAAAAATAGAATGATCTTTTCCATGTGGGTTTTGGGCAGTTCCGGTTTTTCCGCATATGGTAATGCTGTCTATTTTTGCATTACGCGCTGTACCTGCTAAAACAACGTTTTCCATACCTTCAATTACTGGTTCAAAGTATTTTGGATCAATTTTAGTAAAATGTTTTATTTTAAACGCTGAGTTATCCCATTTTGCATCTTGAATTTCCCGAACTACATGCGGAGTATAAAAAAAGCCTCTGTTTGCTATCGTAGCAGCAAAATTGGCTAATTGTACCGGGGTAATTCCCATTTCACCTTGTCCAATAGACAATGAGATAATGGTTAGCGGATGCCAACGATTTTTACCAAAATATTTATCGTAATATTTAACGGTTGGAACATTTCCCTTGAGTTCGTATGCTAAATCGGAGCCAAGTTTTTCGCCAAAACCAAACGAAGTAACATATTCGCGCCAAGAACTGAAGGCTTGTTCGGTATTTTTGTATTTTCTGTTGTTTAAAATTTTTAGAAATGCTTGACAATAATATGAGTTACAAGAATGTTGAATGGATTGAGGTAAGTTTAACGGACTGGCATGTGCATGACAACCTACGTGAATATTGCCCATGGTAAATCCTTTTGAGCAGCCAAATTGCGTGTTTGGAGTCAAAACACCTTCTTGTTGTCCTATTAATGCACCGACAATTTTAAATGTGCTTCCGGGAGGATACTTGGCCATTAGGGCTCTGTTAAACAAAGGTTTAAGTGAATCTTTGAGCAATACAACATAATTTTTTGTTCGTTTTCTTCCCACCAATAAGCTGGGGTCGTAATTGGGACTCGAAACCAATGCTAATATTTCGCCGGTTTGAGGATCAATGGCAACAATACTTCCTTTTTTATTTTGCATGAGTTTTTCGCCGTATTCTTGCAATTCTATATCGATTCCGGTTGTTATATTATAACCCGGAACAGCAGCCGTATCGTATTTTCCGTCTGCAAAGTTGCCTACAATTTTATTGTGTACATCTACTAAATAAATACTAACCCCTTTTTTCCCTCTTAAATATTCTTCGTATGTTCGTTCTAAGCCACTAATTCCGACATAATCGCCCATTTTATAATAAGGATGTTTTTGAATGTAATTTTCATCAACCTCTCCAACATATCCCAGCAAATGTGCCGCAATAGGTTTTGGGTATTTTCGCAGTGTTCGCGATTGTAAAAAGAAACCGGGAAATTTGAATAATTTTTCTTTAAGTATAGCAGTGGTTTCAAGCGAAAGTTGTGGAACAACAATAGAGGGCTTGTAAATAGAATATGCACGTGCTTTTTGAATGATGGTTCGAATTATAATGGGGTCTAATTCCAAAAGCTTTGCTAAATCAAGGGTATCGAAAGCTTGAGTTTGTTGAGGAATTACCATTAAGTCAAAAGCAGGTTCGTTATATACTAATATTTTGCCGTTTCTGTCAAAAATTACACCTCGAGCGGGATATTTGGTTATTCTTCGTTGAGAGTTGTTTTGTGCAGAATATTTGTATGATTCGTCGATGATTTGCATGTAAAATAAGCGTGCAATGTATATAAAAACGATAAAAATAATAACTCCGCCTATGGTATATTTTCGCTGATTGTATGGATTTATCATAGTTTCTTAGAACTTTTGTGAAAGAAGTACTGCATGAGAATCATAAGAATTAAGGATAAGGCTGAACTTACTATAATTTTTGCAATGGTATATAATACCGCATGAAAGTGAAAAGTTTCGGTAAAAAACAAAACGCTGTGATGAATTAATGTTATAAACATAGCATATTTAATCCACCAATTAATATTGTAAAAAGCAATAGTCGGAGCCGAATTTTTTTCGTAACCGTCATGGGGCGAAAAGAGCTTTAAAATAAAGGGTCTCATATATCCGGCTATCGTCGAAGCAAAGGCATTTATTGCTATGGTTCCGGCAAAAAAATCGACGCTTATACCAATTAAAAAACTCAGAAAAGTGATAAGTACAGGTGGAAGTTCAAAAGGTAAAAGCAATATAAAATAGATATAAACATAGGGATTAATTATGTTAAAAAATAAAATGTTGTTCAGAACATATACCTGTAGAAGTATAAGCACAAAAAAACGAATAATATGTGAAAAGATATTATTGGACATTGTTAATCGTTTTTTGAATTTCCTTTAATTCATTTTGAAGTTTATTCTTTACAACATAAACATAGTCCAATTTACTGAACTGAGTGCTAATTTTAACTTCAATATTATAGAAATCGCTGCCTTCGCTATAATCAAAATGAGAAATAGTACCAATGGTAATTCCTTCAGGGAAAATAGCGGAAAAACCACTGGTAATTACAGTATCGCCCATATGCAATTTAACATGATAGGGGATATCCGATAAATTTACTATGGAAGAATTTGTTCCATCCCAAGTAGTTGTACCAAAGTATTTATTTGTTTTTATTCGAGCACTTATATGAGCATTGGTGTTTATAAGTGGAATAACGGTTGAAAAGTGGGGGGATGTACTTTTTATAATTCCCACAACACCTTCGGGACATATAACGGCCATATCGGGTTTTAGACTGTCGTTGCTTCCTTTATTTATAATTAAATAGTTATTGGCTTTAAACACACTTGCATAAATTACATTGGCAACTATTAAATCGAAGTTATTGGTTGTTTGAATAATCGTTTGTAGGCTGTCTTTTTTATTTAGTAACATTTTGCGTAGAAGAGCATTTTCGTTTGCCAATTTTTTATTTTCGTTGATGGTATTTATATATTGAATAAACGAGTAATAGCTATTATGAACATTACCTGTTAGTTCGTCCATAAATTTTACACTCACTGCCTTTTGATAATCGTTGTTTCTAATAGTTAATACAAAGCAAAATATAGCTATTAAAAGAAAAAACAGCAGATTATGTTGCTTAATTATAAACTTTAGAATGGTTCTCATACGAATTCATATAGTCAATTATCGCATGAGGATGGCTTGAAAACGGTTAAGATTTTTTAAAACAGTATTCGTCCCTCTGGCAACTGCATGCAACGGATCTTCGGCTACTTTGAATTTTAAATTAAATTTATCGGTTAAACGCTTGTCTAAACCTCTGATTTTTGAGCCTCCACCTGCTAAATAGATGCAGCTGTTTGTAATGTCTTTATACAGTTCCGATGGTGTTTCTTCTAAAACTTGTTGAATGGCACTTTCAATTCTGGATAAACTTTTATCAATGCAATGTGCTATCTCTTGATAGGAAACGGGGATTTCGAGTGGCATGGATGCGGTAAGACTAGGCCCTTTAACAATATAATCGGAGGGCGGGTCGTCTAAATCGCGGATAGCAGCACCCACTTCTAATTTTATTTCTTCGGCAGTTCGTTCGCCCACTTTCATGTTGTGTTGGCTACGCATATACTCCATAATATCAGCGGTGAAAACATCTCCGGCGACACGGATAGATTTGTTGCACACAATACCTGCTAATGAAATTACGGCAATTTCTGTTGTTCCGCCTCCTATGTCAACCACTACATTGCCTTCGGGGGCTTCTACATCTAATCCTATACCAATTGCTGTTGCCATCGGCTCGTATATCATATAAACTTCGCGTGCACCGGCATGTTCAGAAGAGTCGCGTACAGCACGAATTTCAACTTCGGTACTTCCGGATGGAATGGCAATTACCAATTTTAACGAAGGCGAAAAAAAACGTCTTCTTGGGTTAATTTTTCGAATGAATTCGCGAAGCATCAGTTCGGCAGCATAAAAGTCGGCAATTACGCCATCTTTTAACGGACGAATGGTACGTATGTTTGCATGTGTTTTTCCATGCATTTGTCGTGCTTCCTGACCTACTGCAATTACTTTTTTGGTGTCGTTATCAATAGCAATTATAGAAGGCTCATCAACTACGATTTTGTCGTTGTATGTAATAATGGTATTGGCAGTTCCCAGGTCAATAGCAAGTTCTTGGTTGAAATATGAAAATAGTCCCATAATATAATTTCGTTAAACTTACAAAGTTAATACATCAGATTCAATTTTTAATGCTTAAAATGACGAAATCCTGTAAAAATCATCGATAAATTGTTTTGATTACAATAATCAATAGAATCTTTATCGCGAATGCTGCCTCCGGGTTGGATAAATGCGTCAATTCCTTGTTTGTGTGCCATTTCGATGCTGTCGGAAAAAGGGAAGAATGCATCGCTGGCCAAAACAGCTCCTTTAAGTTCAAAGTTAAATGCCTTTGCTTTTTCGATGGCATGACGCACAGCATCTACGCGTGAAGTTTGTCCTATACCGCTGCCAATCAGTTGTTTATCTTTTACAAGTACGATGGCATTGCTTTTTGTGTGCTTTACTATTTTATTGGCAAAAATCAGGTCTTCGATTTGCTTTTCGCTTGGCTTAACGGTTGTTACGTAATTAAAATGCCCGGTATGTTCTGTATGTAAATCTCTTTCTTCAACCAAAATACCATTTAAAGCCGAGCGAAGAGTATAGTGTGTGGGTAACCAGTTTTTTAGTTTTAACAAAATTCGTTTTTGTTTCTTGTTAAAATGTTCAATGGCTTCGTTGCTAAAATCGGTGGCAACAAGAATTTCAAAAAATATATTGTCTATCTCTTTGGCTAATTCTAAGTTGATGTCGAAATTACAAACTATAACGCCTCCAAATGCACTTACAGGATCACCGGCAAGAGCTTTTTTCCATGCCAACATTGGGTTTGAATCAGAGGCAATGCCGCAGGTGTTATTGTGTTTCAAAATGGCCAAGGTGGGTTCGTTAAATTCTTTGAGCAGATGCAGACCCGAGTCAATATCGAGCAGATTATTGTACGAAATTTCTTGACCTTGAATTTTTTCAAATATATCGTTCATATTTCCGATAAACCATCCTTTTTGATGTGGGTTTTCGCCATAGCGTAATGTTTTGGCAGGACTTAGCGGAATATTGATATAGGGCGATTGTGCAAAATAGCTGAAAATCATTCGATCGTAATAAGCAGAGGTTTCAAATGCTTTTTGGGCGAAATATCTTCGTTGTTCGAGCGTGAAAAAGCCGTCTTGTTCATTCAATAAAGTTAATAACGTTGAGTACTCTTTTTGCGATGGAATAATAACTACATCGTTGAAATTTTTAGCTGCTGCACGAATAAGGCTAATGCCGCCAATATCAATTTTTTCGATGATTTCTTCTTCGTTTTGGGTTTGTTGAATTGTTTGTTCAAATGGATAAAGGTCAACGATTACAAGGTCTATATTGGGAATATTGTATTGTTGTGTTTCGATTATATCTTGTTGATGATCTCTTCTATAGAGTATTCCGCCCATAACAGCGGGGTGCAGGGTTTTTACTCTTCCGCCCAACATTGACGGAAAAGATGTTAATTCTTCTACAGCAGTTACAGTGTAGCCTAATTTTTCGATATACTCCTTTGTGCCTCCGGTTGAAATAAAACTCACCTCGAGCGATGCAAGTTTATGAATAATGGCTTCTATGTTTTCTTTATGAAAGATAGATATTAATGCGGTTTTTATTTTTTTTTGGTTGGTCATTTTTTATTCTCCTATTATTTTCACTAGTACTCTTTTTCTTCGTTTTCCGTCAAATTCGCCATAAAAAATCTGTTCCCAAGGTCCAAAATCAAGTTTTCCGTTGGTAATGGCAACAACTACTTCGCGTCCCATGATGGTTCGTTTAAGATGAGCATCGGCGTTGTCTTCAAAACCATTGTGTTTGTATTGTGAATAGGGTTTTTCGGGTGCCAATTTTTCGAGCCAAACTTCGTAGTCGTGATGAAGACCGGATTCATCGTCGTTAATAAATACACTCGATGTAATGTGCATGGCATTTACTAAGCACAAACCTTCTTTAATGCCGCTATCGCTAAGACATGCTTCCACAGCGGGAGTTATGTTGATAAAATCTCTGCGATGGGGTGTTTCAAACCACAATTCTTTACGGTACGATTTCATGGATTTTTTTTGCAAATATCCATAAAATTATCCTTTTTAAAAAGTAAGAATTAACTGTTTTATTAACAAATAATCAATAATTTTTTACCAATTTAAATATATTTGAAAATGAATCTGAGTTTATTTGAATAAAATAAACACCCGGCTTTAAGTTGTTGATATTTATTTGATTATGTTTGTCTTTCAAAATTTCTGTTTGAATTGCTTTTTGCGATGTCGAAAAGATGGTTGCCTTTGCGGTGATTTGGTTTTCTGAAAAATCAATGTTAACAAAGTCTTTTGCAGGGTTAGGATATATGGAGCATTTAATTTTTATGGCTTCCGCTTGAATAGTATTAATTTCAAACGATTTAAAATGTGCTTCATATCGATGTAATTGGTTATTAGTAACAGAATTGATGACTTGTTGATTTGAAAAAATGGGGATTTCGTTTGTAATAAAATCTTCCCATGCTCCGTTGTTCCATTGTTCATACTTGCCTTCGATGGAATTGTTATTGGAATCGTATAGATATGAATATTTTACTTTTGTTGCATTCCCATTTTGCCAACGTTCTTCAATTCTTGATAATAAATTGTTTTGTGTATCAAAATCCATGGTATAAATATATAGGTAAGACCATGCATTGTTTTCCCATTTTTCATAACTTTCTTGTATTAGTTGGTTGGAATTATATACGTAATGCCATTGTTGAAAATTAGCCCACGTTGAAGAATTCCATTTGAAAAATTGTTTTTGAATTAAATGATTTTGTGAATCGAACGTGTATTTTATACTGTCATTATTATTCCATGTTCCTGAATTCCAGATTTTTGATACTTCTAAAATTTTATTTCCGTCATTGTCATAGCTGTATAAATATAGTTCATCGTTTTCAAAATGATCGGTTTGATAGATTTGAAATAATTGAGTTTCAACAGAGTCTTGAGCATTATATGTATAAATTGTTTTATCGTAAAGTAACCATTGTGAATTGTTCCCATAATAATCAATTTCTGTATCAATTTTTCCGGTCGAAGTATAAGTAAATTCTTGTTTAAAATAGTTTTCCCAGGCATTGTTGTTCCAATTGAGAATTTCTAATTGAGTTTTCAGATAATTCGAATCGTAGGTATATGTTGATATTTCATAGTTAACCCATATATTATTCTCTCCGATTTGATGCAATTCTGTAACAAGGTCTCCATGAGTGTTGTAGGTATATTCGTATTTTGTGTTTTTATCCCAGTGGTCGGTTTGCCAATTTTCAAGTGAATAGAACAATAAATGATTTTGAATGTCGAATAAATATTGATATTTTTCTGAGTAATGCCATGAGTTTGAAGCGTAATATTCAGTTATATAAGAAGTTAATTTGTTGTTTTGATCATAAGTAAAACTATATCTGTTATGTCCTTCCCACAGGCCTTGGTTCCATTGCTCATCTAGTATTTGAATTAACAAATTATTCGAATCGTAACTATAATTCGTTCTTAAGTAATTTTCCCAATGGTCCGATTGCCAAATATCAGTTTTAAATTGACTTAATTTGTTGTCGGTGTCAAAAACGTAGATATAACGATATGTTGGGCTTTGTAAATGATTGTATGCAACAATGGTGTCAGCAAGCCAAGTTAGGCTTTTGTTTTTTGTCAAACTATTGGTGAATTGTGTCGGATAATAAATATTTTTTTGTGCATCAGTATTACCCAAAAGTAAATTGAGTAGTAAAAAAAACGAAATTTTTTTCATTGTTTAAATTATTTAAATTTACAATGCAAAAATAGAAAAAATAGAGAAAAATCAATGATATTTTTCTAATTTTGCTGCTAAAAAATATGTTTCAACTTTATTTTAACTTAGGTATTCACCATATAGCCGATATTTATTCTTACGATCATATATTATTTTTGGTCTGTTTAACGGCAGTATATTTAATCAAGCAATGGAAACAAATCTTAGTTTTAATAACTGCATTTACTATAGGTCATACTACATCGTTGATTTTAGCTACATATCACTTAATTCATATATCTTCAGCCTGGGTAGAATTTTTAATACCGGTTACCATTTTTATAACAGGCTTATGGAATGTTTGGTCTTTTACCGATAAGGTGGAGAAAAAAACGCATTGGGCAAAATATATCACTGCTTTATTTTTCGGATTGATTCATGGTTTGGGATTTTCGAACTATTTACAACAACTTTTGGCAAACGATAAAGATATATTTACATCGTTGTTGGCTTTTAATGTCGGGATTGAAGTGGGGCAAATTCTTATCGTTTCGTTTATTCTATTGTTAAATATTGTAATGATAACGATTTTTAAAGTGAATCGTCGAGATTGGGTTCATTTATTCAGTGGTGCCGGAATGGGAGTTGCTATTACACTTATGATTAGTCGTTTCCCTTTTTAGCAAGGTTTAAGGCAGCTTTAATGCCAAGTATATACGAGTATTGGCCAAATCCGGAAATAGTCCCTGTACATTTGCTACCTGTTATTGACACCTGTCTGTATGTTTCGCGAGCAAAAATGTTGGACAAATGAACCTCAACAACCGGAATGTTCGATGCTGCAATGGAATCGGCAATGGCTACAGAAGTATGAGTATATCCACCCGGATTTATAACGATAGCATCGGAGTTTAAAGAAGCAGCTTGAACTTTGTTAATGATTTCTCCTTCAATATTACTTTGAAAAAAATCAAATTCAATGGATGGAAAAGACTCCAAAATGTATTGGTTTAGCTGTTCGAGACGTTCATTTCCGTATATATTTGGTTCGCGTGTTCCCAACAAATTTAAATTAGCACCGTGAATAATTGTTATTTTCATTGTAACATGGTATTAAATATTAATGTAATTTAGCACATAAAAATACAACATGAATTGGGATAAAGCAATACATGATTTTAAATCTTATTTAAAAATTGAAAAATCTTTGTCCGAAAATTCAATTGAGGCATATATTCACGATGTTTCACACTTAGGTCGCTTTTGCAATTCGCAATCAACGCCATTATCGCCTGAACAGGTTTCGATGAACGACATAGAAACATTTTTGGCATATTTGCACGATTTTGATATAAACCCTCGTTCACAGGCAAGGATTATTTCGGGTATAAAAGCTTTCTACTTTTTTCTTGAACTAAACGATTGGATTAGCGAAAATCCAACCATATTAATTTCAACTCCACGACTCGATAAAAAACTACCTACCATTTTATCAGTTGAAGAAATTGATGATTTAATTCGTGCTGTGGATGTAAGTAAGCCCGATGGGCATCGTAACAGAGCAATGCTCGAAACCCTATATAGTTGTGGGTTACGGGTTTCTGAGTTAGTGGAATTAAAGTTAAATCAACTATATTTTGATGAAGGCTTTATAAAAGTAATTGGCAAAGGGAATAAAGAACGCTTGGTGCCTATTTCCGAGAGAGCTATTAATGAAATTCAATTTTATTTTGAGCAAACTCGAAATACACAGAAAATTCAACGTGGATACGAAAATTATGTTTTTTTGAATAAAAACGGGAAAAAACTTACTCGAGTAATGGTTTTTATCATTATAAAACGACTTGCCGAGCAAATTGGATTACAAAAAGAAATTAGTCCGCATACTTTTAGACATTCGTTTGCTACCCATTTAGTAGAGGGAGGTGCCGATTTAAGAGCCGTTCAGCAAATGTTGGGTCACGAATCTATCATTACTACAGAAATTTATACGCATATTGATAAAACATATTTAAAGCAAGTTATTCAAGATTACCATCCCCGAAGTTAGATGAATGGAATTTGTTTTTTTCGAATACATGATTTATATCATTTAATTATGAACCTACGTTCATTATATTTGCACAAAAAAAACAATGCCACGTAAATGTAAATCCCGTAAAATTCAATATCCTCCTAGGATGATGGGATTTAAGCCATTTGGTATGCCCCTTCAAGTGTTAGAATTTGTGAATTTGCATTTTGAGGAGTTCGAAAGTTTGCGGTTGGTAAATTATGAAAAGAAATCACATGAAGAAGCGGCCACCATTATGGATGTTTCGAGACCTACATTTACACGGATTTTCAATAATGCTTTGCTTAAATTGACAAAAGCGCTGGTAGAAGGTAATGTAATAAAGATTGAAGGCGGAAATTATGAATTTGATTCGAATTGGCAGCGATGCAAGATTTGTTTTAAATTATTTGAAGATGAAGAAAAGCACCAACCATGCTGCGGTTGCAAGCAATACAATGAACAAGAACTCTTTAAAATATAAATTATGCCACATTTAGATCATACCGGTCCATTGGGACAAGGTCCCAAAACCGGAAGAAAATTAGGAAAATGCAGAAAAACAAACGAAGAACTTAACAATATTGGAAAATTGGGAGAAGGATTGGGTTTGAGTAAAAAGTCAATATGCCATCAAAAAGGTAAACGAATTAATTATAACCAATAAACTTTAAAAAAAATGAAAAAAATAGCAGTTCCTTTGCGTTCAGACATGAACATTGACGACCATTTTGGTCATTGTGAAATGTACGGAATTTTTACCGTATCCGAAGAAAATAAAATTGTGAAATTCGACACGTTGGATTCGACTCAAGGTTGTGGTTGTAAATCCGGTATAGCCGGCGATTTGGCTGATGCCGGTGTTACTATGATGCTTGCCGGTGGAATTGGAAGTGGTGCCATCAATGTTTTAAATCACTATGGTATTGAGGTAATAAGGGGTTGTAGTGGTAATGCAAAACAAGTGGTTGAAGATTATTTAAGCGGTAAGATAATGGATAGCGGCGAAAGTTGTCATGCTCATGAAGATGGACACCACCATCATCATCATGAATAATCGGTTTAACGTTTTAGTTCGCTTTTATTAAGCTCATTAACAACTTGTTCCACAGTAATTGCTTCGATACACTGGCAATGTGATGATGTTTTGCAATCATTACATTCTTTATCGATTACCAAATAGGTGGAATTACTTCCAATGGGTCCCCAACGTTGAGGGAAGATAGGTCGCATGGGTGCATAAATGCCAATTGCACGTTTGCCAAGTGCTGCGGCAATATGCAAGGGGCCGGTGCTGCATGCAACCATGCCGTCTGCTTCGTTAATGAGCGAAATATACTCACTCAGCGAAAGTTTTCCGGTTACATCTTTTATTTTTGAGGCATATACTTTAAGCAGGTATTCCATTTCGTCGGCTTCGGATGGTGTACCTGCTACAATGATGTTGTATTTGTTTTCGGGTAAGACTCGAATAAGTTCGGCATATTTATTTAATCCCCATTCTCGTGCACTACCTTTTGATTTAGGGTGCAATATAAGGTTAAATTTGTTGCGATCAATAATTTGAACAAATCGCTCGGGAAGTGGCGCTATTTTAGTCAAACCGTAAAAACGTGTTAGTTCATTTTTTGTCGGAATGGGGTATTTTAAATGTAAGGGTTTAAGCAATTCCAAGTTAAGTTCAGCTTCGTGCTTTTCGGAGTTTTTTCTGCCTAAATTCACTTTTTTGTTTACGGTAAATAAATGATATACTCTGTGTGATGTGCCGATTCTTGTTTTTATACCACTCCATTTTGCCAAAAATGCAATTCGTTTATTAGGGAAAACATGAATAATTACAGTTGCTTTTAGTCGTTTAAAAAAGCGAAGTTGCTTCTGAATCGGTAACTTTTTAATTTTATGCCAATCAATAATTTTATCAATGTTTTCGCAGCTTTCTAAAATAGGTTTAGTGTAAGTATTTCCGATAAAAATAATTTCTGAATTCGGGTAGTTTTCTTTTAAAAAGCCAACAAGTGGTAATGTGAGAATTACATCGCCAATTTTATCGGTTCTGCTGATTATGATACGCTGAAATGGTTCCACTTAGCGGATAAGCAATATTTTACCGGACAATTTGTACCCTTTAACGTCAGACGAGGTAACATGGAAATAATACACACCCGGTGGTACTTGAATACCGGCTGACGAGTATCCATCCCATTCTAGTCTTTTTGCTGTAACGGAATATACAATGGCTCCCCATTTATTAAAAATATCGAGCGTGAATTTATTATATCCGTTGGTTTTAACGATAAAAATGTCATTTTGTCCATCGTTGTTGGGTGTAAATATATTAGCAGCTGCCAATGTATCGCTAATACTAATAGTTTGATTGATGGTATCGGCACATCCTGCTCCTGCTTTAACTAAAAAGCTTACGTTATGGTTGCCTGCATTATTAAAAAGGTGAGTTGTGATGGTATCACCCTGTACAAACGAGCTGTTATCAAAATTCCAAAAATAATAATATGGGTAATTATCGTTGTTGGCAACACTACCGTGAAAATATAATAGGTAACTTGGCAGAAATAACGTATCGGTATAATTAAATAGTGCTTGTGGAAAATCTCGAACGTGAATATAATTTGTTTTAGTTTTTGTCTGGGTAGCATTAGAACTTGAAGCAGTAAGACTTACCGTATAAAAACCAGCTGTGGTATAAGCATGATTTGGGTTTTGAACAGAATCGATGGTTGTGCCGTCGCCGAAGTCCCAGTGCCAATTTTTTACAGTATCGCCAACTGAATGATCGGTAAACTGAATAACATAACCGGGACACACTAAAGTTGTATCAGCAGCAAAATTAACAGCTATTTGTGCTGCAGCATCAAAAGCAAAAAAGCTTAATAATATTAAGTTTAATAAATGTTTTCTCAAGAAATGCAATTCAATTACTTTGCAAAAATAAAAAAAAGGAATGGTTTTAACGCAATATTCAAATATTTTTTGTCAAATTTTTTACAATATAGAATTGATAAAAAAATTCTTTGGCAATGATTCGTAATGTCATATATGCCGGAATAGCAAGCATCATGCCGATTACACCGGAAAGCATGCCTGAAGCTAAGATGACAATAAAAATTTCGAGGGGGTGTGCTTTGATAGCATTGGAATAAATAAAAGGTTGAATAAGTGAAGCATCTAAAATGTTTACTGTTAAATATACAATGGCCATATACAACATATGTGGCAAAATTGTGGTGTTTAAATCATAATTAATATTAGTAAGAAAACCGAACAACATGCCTATGCTGAACGACAAAATAGGTCCAATGTATGGAATGATATTAAATAAGGCAGCAACTAATCCAAGTAAAATGGCTGTATTTAAATTGCACCCTGTAATGCCCATACCTATAGATATTAGCGTGAATACAACGATCATGTCTAATACGACACCCGAGAAGTAACGCATAAGCATTTTACTTATGCTTACCAAAACATGTTTCACTTCGGTTTGATATGATACCGGAACAAAAATTAATATGGTTCTTGTAAAAAGTTTATCGTCTTTCAAAAAGAAAAAAGAGATGAACGTGATGACAAAAACAGCGACTATAATATCCATAACAAATGTTATAATATTGCCGAAAATGTTTTGAATATTTCCGGCATTAAAAAAATACATAAATTTATTTACTAAAACACTCGATAAATCGCTGTTTTCGGTATTGAGTAAACCAAGCGAATACAATGTTTTTCGTATGCCTTCGAGTGGAACAGATATTTTGGCATTTAGTAATTCGGGATTGATGGATGCTAAATTATATATTTCATTGACTAATAATGGGATAATTGTAGAAGCAATAATAAAAGCAACTGCCCAAAAAACAACTAACAATAAAATTGAGCGTAAAAACGAAGGTATGTAATAATGCTTATAATGTATTTTTTTTAGTTTTAAATTTAATGGGTTTAATATCAGAGAAATAACGGCAGCTATAGTAACATAAACCCACAATTTCCATAGAAAATAAGCTATTATCAAAAAAGCTAATGTAATAATTGTAATGAGAATGGTCGATTTATTTATTTTCATTTTTAATGAAAGAATTTATGCAAATATACAAGTTACAAATGAATTAATGCAACGATAAAAATATTTTCTTTTTGTGGATTAATAATGCATTGAATATCTAAAGGGAGATCAAACTCATTGGTTATCTTAATGCTTCTTGAAAATTGAATACCTGTATTTACCACTCCCGGGCCGTTGCCATACCAGCCTTTGTAAAATGTAGCTCCGCAAAATAGCTTAATAGGTTGTTTTTTTAAAGAGTAGCTTAATTCAACATAATTGCTATGTAAAGTATCGTTGCCCCAAAAATTGTATGAAGCTAATATTGTTAAAGGTATCTGTTCCGAAAGAGTGTACGAAACATCTGTACTTAATGTATGTCCGGTTTTTTTTTCGTTGTAATTAAAATAGTTGTTATCGCTAAGTTGGTTCATGTAAAAATAGTCGTAAACGTAAATAGAAAAATGGTCGAAGTTGGCAAATACAAAGAGATCGTTTTCTTGGATTGGTTGCGGGGCAAAGCTCATCGATCCCCAGGCTCCCATTCCAATTTTGTTTTTGTAAACGGCCTCCATGTCGGGTTGAAGGGCAGGAGAGTTAAAGTAATCGCAACCACGCCAAATGTATCGGCTGGCAATATCTACATTTACTTTTAGTTGAAAAGTAGATGAGTCGTTTTGAGCTGATATAATTTGTGATATTAACAAAACGAAAACTATAATCGTTTTTTGCATACTTTACAAAATTTGAACAAATGTAAATAATTATCAGTTAATTACAAAAATAATTATGGATGTTCAAAGGCTCCTAAATCGGGCATATTGTCGGAGATTCTACTATTGCCGTTCATATCCCACGGAAACAAAGCTCCGATATTTAAATCGCCTTTATTGATGCAAAAGGATAATGTATCTAATTCAAATTTTTCGTTGCCGGGATCTTTTAATTTTGGCTGTTCATTTTTAAAAATATTAATCCAGTTGCTTGTATTTGTATTTATATCTGTTCCGGCTTTTATGAGGCAATTTTTAAATTCGTAGTTAAAAGTTGGTGAGTTGGGAAACGCATCAATTAAAACCTCGGTCTCTTTGTTGCCATATATTATTGTATTGGCAAAGTTAGCTTTATCGAGCGGACGCACCTGATAATTGCCATTAATATCTTTGTAGTAATTATTTAGCCATACGGATGGAGTTTGTCTATTGGTATAGTACCAATTGTTGTATATTGTGCAGTGATAAAACTCGTACGAACCTCCTATAGTAAGAGCAATGGCAAATTGTCCGCAATTGGCAAATATACAATTCCATGCTTTAACAGTGCTTCCTTGAGCAAACAAACCTGCAGCATTCATGTTTAGAACTTTTGAGTTAGATAAGGTAAGCGTCGGTTGATTTAAAGAAGCCAACGTGTCAACCTGAATACCAATGATGGCATTTCGTACTTCGCAATAATTCATAACATTATCTTTACTTCCCATAACGAAATATATTCCATCCCATTGTCCGGGTAATTTATCGTACCAATGTTCAAGCCGGTCGCCTCTGAATACGATCGGTTCTTGAAGGCTACCATTTGCTATTAATGTTCCTTTTATGTACATGCGCGATTTGTTGTGAAAATATAATTTAGCTCCGGCTGCAATAGAAAGGGTAACGTTGCTGTCAACCAGCATGGAATTATAAATCAGATAGGGTTTGTCGGCTTGCCAATTTTCGTTTTGGCTAAGGATTTGGGCATTTATTAAGTGCACGTCTTGTCCATACGCCACTAAATCAATATCTTGCATAGCATTATTAATATGAAATTCAATGCTATCTTGAACTACCATTGGGTTGTTAGCGTTGTTTGGATCGATTTTTACTTCTACAAAAATAAATAGACTGTCTTTTGCATCCAGTTCTACATCTTTTAATTCTCTCGTGCTAATTCCATTAATATTTAATCTGAAATACGATTGACTACCTTTAGCCAGTCTTATAGAATTTATTTTTAACGGCTTGTTTAAGCTATTGTAAACGATAAACGATTGAGTGGAACTTCCAATGGTAGTAAAAACTGTGTCAAATTGTAAGGTGTCGGTTGAAAATTTAAGAACCTTGTCATTCCCGTTATAAAAATTTTCTTTTTTGCACGAAGCTAAATAGATGAGGATAAGAACGAAAAGTAAAAAATTAACTTTTTTTAGCAGCTTTGCTGTTTTCATAAAGCAACTTTGGTAGGCTTTTTGACGTCTTATATATGCTTGTTTTTCCAAGTAACAGTTTTAGGGTTTTTTAGCGGGGACTTTTATAGTCCTCGCTTTTTTTGTGTTTATTAACGAGTAGTAAGCTCATTTATTATAAAAAGTCTAAATCGAGTTGATCTTTTAATTTTCCCAGTTCGGGATATTTTTCAGCAAAATACTGATATTTTTCTTTAGCTGTATAGGGACGGGTAGAGGTTGTTTCTTCAGTACTGTGTTCAATTTCAATTTTTATGGAAGTGTTTTCCAACTTTGTTTTTAGAAAGTGTAGCAGTTCGTCGTGAATTTTACGAATTTCAAGTTCTTGTGAGTTGTTTAAAACTTTAATGATCATGTTTTTTTCATTCCAAGAGACATGGGTTGGGTTTTGAGTGTAAAAATTTTTGATTCGTATATCGGTTTCTTTTCTGTTTAAATAGTCGTTCCATGCCTGATGGGCTTCTTCTAAGGTAAAATCTTTATTCGACGGTGAAACGGTAATGCTTTTATCGTTTTGGTTTTGAGTAAGGTTCGTATTAATGGAATTCTTTAGTTCATTTTTGATTGAAAAAGAAGTTGACGTGGTTGATTTTGCTTTTATAATGGGTTCTTTTGCTTCTTGAATAGGAGGGGGGGGAGTGGGGTATTCTTTGGTTGGTGTGGTTGTATTGGTTGTGTTGATTGGGATAGTTGGGGTTACAGTTGGGGTAGTGCTTGTTGGTGTTGTTACAGTCGCTGAAGTTTGTTTAGGTTCAGCAAGCGGGCTTAAAATATTTGATAATTTGTAGAGCATGAGTTCTACTAAAAAACGTTTGTTGTAACTTGTTCTGTATTGTTGTTCAATATCGTTAGCAATGTTAAGTGCTTGAAATAAAAACTGATTGGTGCATTGTCCGGCTTGCTGTTTGTATCGTGCAGCAACACTATCGCTTACTTCGAGTAGGGGAATGGTTTGCGGGTCTTTACATAACATTAAATTTCTAAAATGCTCGCTTAGCCCTATGATAAAATATTGTGCATCAAAACCATTGAAAAGGATTTCGTTAAAAATAACAAGCGTTTCGGGAGCGTTGCCATTCAAAAAAGCGTGAGTTAGTTTAAAGTAGTAGTCGTAATCGAGAACATTGAGGTTTTTAATTACTTTTTCGTAGCTGAGTTCATTTTCGCAGAAACTGGCCATTTGGTCAAAAATGGAAAGAGCGTCGCGCATACTGCCGTCTGCTTTTTGAGCAATGACCATAAGTGCTTCACGATCGGCATTAATTTTTTCTTGCTGTGCAATATATTCAAGATGATTAACAATATCGTTCAATTGAATACGGCGAAAATCAAAAATTTGGCAACGTGAAAGAATAGTAGGTATAATTTTATGTTTTTCGGTTGTAGCCATAACAAAAATAGCATGGCTGGGCGGCTCTTCGAGGGTTTTCAAAAATGCGTTAAACGCATCTTTAGAGAGCATGTGCACTTCGTCGATGATAAATACACTGTATTTTCCAAGTTGAGGCGGAATGCGAACCTGATTAATAAGCTCGCGAATAGAATCGACACTATTGTTGGATGCTGCATCAAGTTCGTGAATATTGAACAGAGCATTTTTGTTAAAATTCTTGCACGATTCGCATTCGTTGCAGGGTTCAAAATCTTCGGTAGGGTGAAAGCAGTTGATGGTTTTTGCGAAGATGCGTGCACATGTTGTTTTCCCAACACCACGTGGTCCGCAAAAGAGATATGCATGGGCTAATTGTTTGTTCTTTATAGAATTTTTGAGAGTTGTGGTAATTATTTCTTGCCCGACTACGGTTTTAAATGTAGCGGGACGGTATTTTCGTGCAGATACAACAAATTCGCCCATAGTATTTTATTTTCCTTGACTTAATGCTGTTACTTTAAAGTTTTTAAGTTCCCACGTTGCACAACTGCTTGTTGTGGAAACATATTTGAATGCTAAATGAACATTATTACCATTGATATTTGATAGATCAATATTGCCGGATGGAGTCCATGTCCAACTTCCTGTAGATAATGCAAAACCTGTTATTTCAGTCCAATGAGCAACAGTAGGATCGCCATTGGTGTAATCTGTAGAATAATATAGTTTTAATGATCCGTCATTTGTTGAGCCATAATTTTTTGCAGAGGTAAAAGTACATATTTCATTAGTCGAGTTGTCTAAATTGATTGATGGTGAAATAAGCCAGTCTTCGTTTGCATGATATCCTGAATTATAACCGGACATAGTAGCACCATAGCTGGTGATGCCCCATTGTTCGTTGCCTGTAACGCTGTATGTAGTAAATGTTCCTAAAGTAGAAGTAAAAGGTTCATTGATAATATCTCTCATAACGTATGCAGTGGTGTCCCAGTTAATTAAATCGTCATAACTGTTTAAAATAAGCTGATTGGTTCCGTTATATGAACTTAATATTGCAATAATAGAACCTTTTCCTTTTGGAGTAAGTTTGCTGGCAAAATTGGCATATTTGCTGTTGTATAAAACAATTGAATTTCCGTTACTGTCTATTAAGTTGATACTTGTTGTACTGAATAATTGTGAAGCAAACTCGGTTCCCACTTTTTCAAAATGAACGTTATCGAGTTGAATTTTTGTGCAAACATCATTTCCAGTTAATCCCGGAATGGTTTTAATAGCAGGAGCAACCTGCGCACCCGGCAAGCCATCAGGAAAAATATGTTCGTCAATCATGGCATAAGGAATTCTTCCTATAGATCCGGCATAATTAAATCCTAATTGAACAACTCCGCCATATGCTCCTAAATACAGACCTTTGCATTTTACGTACACTTTTTGACCGGGTTTATATATAGTATATAAATTTGTTTTATCGAGCGAAATATTTAAACCGCCGGTGCTATCTTGTATATAGAGCGATTTGTATATATTTCCGGCTTGATCGCTAGAGATAACAATACCTTTTATAATGATATCATCTTCGATGCTATCCAATGTTCCTGTATACATTGCTTTTAGTTCAGCAATAGTTTTGTTGGCTGTAAAATCTACATGTGGAATATTGGGCGAAGGAGCATCGTATTTATCTTTTATACAGCTTGTAAAGGTTAATGAACCAAAAAATGCAAGCAAAGCGATTATTTTATTTATATTTTTCATATTTATTTAATTTTAATATACTTATCTGTTATTGAAATCCTTGTACATCGTTAATATCTCTTAGATATAATTGATAAGAGTTTGTTCCAATATAATAACTTAAGATAGCTACAATGCTTCCGGTGCCTTTAGGAACTAAATTTCTAGCAAAATCGGCATAGGCGCTTGTATAAATCACAATCTGATTTCCATTTTTATCAATGATGGTTCGGTCTGTTCCGTATTGAGCACCGATTGCAACGAATGGCTGCATAGTATCTGCCGGAGCAAAATGAACACTGTCGAGTTTAATAAGTGTACTAATGTCGTTGAGTGTAAAATCACTGATGTTCATAACTCTTGGTGTAGGAGGATTGCCGGGAAAACTATCTTTAAAAATGTAAGTGCTGAAGAGTGTAGAGGGAATATAGCTTAGAGAACCGGAGTTGTTGTAGCCTATTTGAGGAACTCCTTTATAATTACCAAGGTATAAACCTTTGCATTTAATATAGATACGTTGACCTAATTTGTAAATATTGTAAATTTCTTTTTGGTCGAGTTTAATGTTGATGCCTCCCGTTCCATCTTCAATATAGAGCGATTTGTATATATTTCCGGCTTTGTCGCTTGAGATGACTTTCCCTTGGATAATAATATCTTTCGTAATTAAAACGGGTGATGCGGAATGCAGCGAATCTCTGTAATATTGATTTAACTGAGCCAAGGTCATATTTGCTTCAAAATCTACCGTTGGTAACACAACAGGTGGTTGTTCGAAATCGCCTTTTATACAACTGTGCAATGAAATGATGCCAGATACAAATAATATTGCGATGATATATTTTTTTATATTTTTCATAACTCTTTAGTTTTTAATATTAAAATCTGAAAGTCAACATTAGGAAATACGTTCTTCCGTATGAATAAAAATACTTGGGAGGAAATTTATTGATATTGTGAGTAACATTATCGAATCTCATTTGTTCGTAACCTCCCGTAATTAAATCGGTTTTATTCAGTACATTATTAACATTTGCATTTAAACCAATATAATAGCTTCCTATTTTCCAAGATTTTCCGATAGATAAATCAAGTGTATAACCTCCTTTTAGTTTTTGTTGTTCAGTAATTTCTTTAATGAGCGGATCGCCAACACCTAAGTTTGCAATGGCATTGGTAGTGCGACGGCTGGGAGCAAATTCGAGATAGTTTTTATCAAAAACATTAAAATTAACGCTTGCAAACCAATATTTGGCATTTCTATACTTTAAACCAATGCTTCCGGCATTTTGAAAACCGGATACATAGAAGTATTTTTGATAGATTATTTCTGTGGTATCGGGTTTAGAACCATTGTCATAAGTAACCGTGGCTTGTGGATTGGAAGTATAAACATAATTGCCAATATTATAGGCTCCAATCAAAGTAAAGTCTGAGTTGATTTTTACTTCTGCTCCGACTTCAATACCTTGATGAACTTTATCTATTCCTTGCAATAAAATGTTAACAAATGTTTGAAAGCCATCGTCGTAATAGCTTCTTACATCGGTTTGATTATTGAAATATGTTTGATAAGCCGTTATTTTAAATGAAGAGTTGATCCCGCGATAAAAATACGAAGCATCGCCAGATAAAATATTTTCTTGACTTAAATTTTTCCCTACTCTGTCAGAAGTTCTGGCATTGATAAAAGCATTTTCGGCTAATGGAGGGTTGGTCATGGAAGCGATGTTAGCAATAATAAAGTGGCGACCTGATATTTTATATGTTGCTCCAGCTTTTACTGCATAATGAATAAACGAGTTTACACTTCCTTTTCCGTATGAATGATCGGGATAGCGTCCATTTTTCATAAATCCGTTACGATAAAAAGAAGACATAGAACCTTGAGCTTGTATATAGTAATCGATTTTGTTTAATTTTTGGTTAAAAAGTACCCATGCGTTGTGGTTGCTGTAATGAATATTATAGTTGTATCCAAAAATATCACCTACTTTTACTTGTCTGCCGGGATTGTTTAAGTCGTTTTCGAGCATAGTGGAATTGCTCGGGAAATCGCGTTCGGCAAATTGGTCAACATCGAGCCAATAATTAGCACCCAATAAATCATTTACTGTTTTGAAATAATGAGTTTTGCCTATAATGCCATTAGCTCCGCCTGATATGGTGGTGTTATCTTTTAAATTATATGTTAAGAATATGTTATACGAAGCCTGATTATTATCTTTTCTTTGTTCTTCAACAATGTAGTGAGCGGATTCATTGGCATTATTTGCCAAGTAATTCATTTGGTATAAGTTGTCCCAATTTATTTGATAAACACTTGGATTTGATGACCAATATTGTGTGGTATATATATATGGATAGGGATCCGTTTGAGCTGGGTCTAAGGTTTGATAACTAGGCAAGTAGCGGTAATAATCGGGACGAGGATCGTTGGCATTATACCAGTTTAATGCCGTTGTTCCATATCTGCCAAATTGATATCCAACCGTTGTAGTAAGGCTTAATTGATCGTTGATTTGGAATTTATCGTAAATTAAACCCATTGGTTGATGAACGTTTCTGACTTTTGCATTTCGAATAGTGCCATCTTGGTATCCCCAATTGGGGTTGTAATAATTAGAACCAATTAAATCGTAACATTCTTGAGTTGCTGGTGCTTGCATAGCTCTTTTATAGGGAGAACCAAAAAAGGTAATGGCAGTACTGTGTTTATCGTTCCATTTTTTTTCGGCACTGGCAAAATACGAATATGCATCGTACCATGTTCCTTTTACATAGCCTTTTTCTGCATAGCGTTTTGAAAAACTTAAGGCATATGCCCATCCTTTATCGTTAAAACCAGTTGCATATGTGTACATTATACGGTGGGTGTATGAACGATTAGAGAAAGCATACGTTAAATTGTTTTGCTTCCTAATATTTCCTGCATTAACAAAAATATTTGTCGAACCTCCTATATTACCCATTGCATAATTAGTTGCATCGATTCCATGCGAAAATACTTTATTGCGAGTTACGTTGTTAAGTCCGCCCCATTCGGAATAGGTAGCTCTTCCGTTTTCTACATCGTTCATAGGTAAGCCATTCATATATATAGCTATGTTCGATGCATCATAGCCACGAATTCTGAAATTAGCCGCACCTAAATTGTATGAGGCAGCATTAGTAAACGGGTCTGAACTCGAATGCAATAATCCATTAACATTTTGATTGCTTTTATCATCGATGTCGTCTGAAGCGATTGAATTTTCATCGACAGGAGTTAAATCTGATTGGTTCACTACCTTTGCAGCCAGGTTTATCATGCCGGCATCAAATTCTGATGAATTTAATTCTATTTTTTGAGTGTAGGTTTCGTAATCTTCGGCTGAAACGACTAAAATGTAATTTCCATATGGAACTGTTGCCTCTAATTCGCCATTTTGGTTTGTAATAAATTTGATTGTGTTGAGCCAAACCGGCAAGGCAACAATGGGTGCATTTTTGTCTTTATCGACAAACTTTGCTTTAATAAGCCCATTTTGAGCATTGGAGATAATGCTCCCTGCTAACAGAAATACTGCTAATAAAAAATTCTTCATGCAATAAAATTTTCGATTATTTGGTTAATTATTAATACTATAGTCATGAATAAAAAAGAGTGTATCGATGTAGTTATTCGTTTCATGACTTCCATTGATTAAAAAAATGGACAACAAAGATAAGGTATATTGCGATTAATTGTACTGATGGTTGAAAAATATTTTTATAATAAAAAAGTGAGGCTGTTACAGAAAAACAGCCTCTTAGATTTCATTATCTTAAAATCGAAACGACACCATTATGAACATCCGAATTGTTTACAATTACGATATATACAAATGAACCCATAGGAAGTTCTTTCCCATTATATGTTCCATCCCATTGATTGGATTGGTTTGCATATTGGCTTCCGGTACCGTCAAAAGAAAACATTTTATTTCCCCAGCGGTTATAAATTTCAATATGTACTTGTGGTACGATATGAATATTTTTAATTGCAAAACGATCGTTTGTGTTATCACCATTGGGAGTAAATACGGTTGGAATAAGTATTGGAAGTTTTATGTCGAAGGTATCGACAAACGTACAATTGGATGCATCGGTAACGGTTAAAATATAGGTGCCGGCTTCTATATTGTACAAATCTTCGCTGGTTTGTCCATTAGACCAAGCGTATTGATAAGGAGGTGTGCCACCGCTAACCTGATTATCAATAGAAGCTATTCCGTTTATGGTATCTCTAATTACAACTGCATTATTGATAAATCCATCGGGCGAGATGACGAAAATACTATCGGTTTTGTTGCACTGATTGGCATCGGTTACCGTTACAGCATGATATCCACCCGAAATTTGATTTATTGAAGACGATGTTTGTCCTGTATTCCATTGATAGGTATATGGGCTTACACCACCATATACTGTAACTGAGGCAGATGCAAGGTTGTCGGTCGGACATTGGTTGTTGGTAGCATTTAGATTTAATATTAATTCGTCCGGTTCGGTGATTTGTATGTTGTTAAAAACGGTGGAACATTGATGATTATCGGTAACCGTAACAGAGTAAATACCGGGACCTATTTGGTTTAAAGTGGCAGACGTAGAATTATTGTTCCACAAATAGCTGTATGCAGGGCTTCCTCCTGAAACTTGTACAGTAATATTTCCATTATGAATTCCAAAACAATTTGGATTTTGAGTTGTAACATCTATTTGTAAGGGGGTAGGAGCAGTTAAATGAATAAGTGTATCGATATTGCATCCGTTACCATCGGTGATGGTAATTGTATATATTCCATCCGATAAATTATTTGCTTGAGCTAACGTTAGAGAGGTATCATGCGACCAATGGTATTGGTAGGGGGGAGTGCCTCCGGTAACAAATAATTCGATAGAACCATCTGTACTGTTATAACACGATGGTGTTATTGTATTTACAGTCATAGAACCGGATGCAAAATTTAAAACATTAACAACGGTAGATTCAACTTTACTGCATCCGTTTGAATTGATCACGGTTACGGTATATGTTCCGGATTGTAAATTACTTACGTTTGGAATAGAAAAACTTGATTGCGATGATTGAAAGTTGTTTGGTCCCTGCCATGAATATGAACTATATCCACTGGTAGCGCTGATATTCAAAGTAGAGCCATTACAAATTGGGTTGGAAGTTGTAATGGTAACGGTAGGTGATGGATTGATAGTAACATTTACACTTGATATTGCAGAACATTGATTTGCATCGGTAATCGTTAACGAGTACGATCCGGAATTATTTATGGAAGCATTGTTTAATGTTGGATTTTGTTGTGAACTGCTGAAGCTATTTGGTCCTGACCATAAGTATGAGGCATTTGAAACATTATTGGCATTTAATTGTAACGATTGGCCTTCGCATATTGGGCTGTTTGAAGAAACAATTGCTGTTGGGCTTTGATAAACAATAATATTTGCATTGCTTGATGAACCACAAGAACCGCTAATGGTGTAGGTAATGGTATGGGTTCCTACTCCGGCTGTTGTAGGATTAAATATTCCCAACGATGCATCGGTTATCCCATTTCCTGACCATGTACCACCCGGAGTAGCTGCTGTTAATGTAACAGGACTTCCATTTGAGCAGAAAGGACCAGCCGGATTAATGGTAGAATTGAATGAACTGCTTATATATACATCGGTACTTGCTGTTGCTGTACATCCACTTGATGAAGTTACAGTTACAGTATAAGTTCCTTGATTTATTAATTGTGCATTTGGAATGGTAGGATTTTGCTGAGTACTGGAAAAACCACCAACACCGCTCCATTGATAACTACTTCCTCCGCTTGCATTCAATTGTAGCGTATTACCTGTGCATAAAGGACTATTGCTCGATATGCTAACATTTGGACTTGCATTAACGGTTACCGATACAGAAGTTGTGCTTGAACAAGTTCCATTGCTCACTGTAACGTAATAAGTGCCAGAATACGAAGTTGTTGCATTGGTAATAACCGGATTTTGGTTTGTGCTGTTGTAACCTCCTGGCCCTGACCAAGTATAAGTTGTTCCTCCATTGGCATAAAGATTTAATGTTTGTCCTGAGCAAATTGCACTATTACTGCTTGCTGTAGCATTTGGAAGGGTGTTTACTGTTGCATAGGTGGATGTTACAGCAGAACAGTTGTACGAATTGGTAACAGTTACCGTATAGGTGCCTGTTGCTGCTGTTGTTGCCGAAGGGATGCTTGGATTTTGCTGTGTGCTTGTAAATCCATTGGGTCCTGACCATTGAAATGCAGTTCCTCCTGATGCATTGAGTTGTAAGGTTTGGCCGGCACAAATTCCGCTGTTGCTACTAATGCTTGGAGTTGGTAAGGGGTTAACGGTAATGGTAACAGGAACCCTGCCTCCTAAATTAACACATCCACTACTGCTTACAGCCTGAACATAATAGGTTGTTGTAGTGGTTGGACTAACATTTAATGGTATGATTCCCAATAACGTGCCACCGCTTGAGCTATTATAAACTTGGAATAAAGAAGCGCCGCTGCCGGAGGCATTAATGGTAGTGGATTGACCATTACAAATTGTGGTTGATGTTGCTGAAACGGTGGGCGAAGCAGGTGCTGCATTTACTGTTACATTGGTTGTTGCAGTGCTTGAGCATCCTGCCGAAGAAGTAACTGTAACATTATAAGTTCCGGTATATGCAGTTGTTACATTTGTTATGCTTGGATTTTGCTGTGTGCTCGTAAAGCCATTAGGTCCTGACCATTGGTATGTGCTACCGCCCGAAGAAGTTAAATTAAGAGTGCTCCCTTGGCATAAAGGGCTGTTATTTGAAGTAGATATTGTCGGGAGCGGATTTACGACAACTGTTTTATACAGCGTTTGCTTGAAATTACAAACTCCCGATACTTCGCACGAATATGTAAACGATGTAGCTGGGCTTACGGTTATGCTTTGTGTCGTTTGTCCTCCTGGACTCCACAAATAACTTGTTGCACCCGATGGAGCAGTCAAAGTAACGCTTTGACCGGGACAAATAGAAGTGCTTGTGGCACTAATGTCAGTAAATTGAACACCGGTGTTAGCAGTAATACTATAATCGCAAATATCTCCGGCAAATCCGTCAATCATTAAATAATATTCTTGACCTACTGTTAAATTATTGGCAGTAATGGAAAATGTACTTGACCCTTCTTTAAAGTCGCTGACAGGTGCAAAGTTGGAACATGAGTTGCCCGAGAAAATTTGCATTTGTATGCCACCTGAGGGATAACTTCCAACCCAACAGTTGCTAATATTTACATTTAACGTTACACTGGTGTTGGAAGCCGTAAATTTAATCCATGAGTTATTGTTGATTTGTACATCGCAGTTGGGAGCTCCGGTTCCCCACGAACCACCTAATCCGAATATGCCACCCGGTTGACAAGTGCCGGGAGTATACGTATAGGTTGGTGGGTCATTGACTTCGGCATTCCCTCTCATATTTCCGGGTCTGTCGGCTGTGTATGCGGAACTGGTTGAACCTGCATAACCATTAATATCACAAATTTGCAGAGAATTGGAGCAAGCATCATTTGTTGGTGATTCTACACAAATGGCAAAATCGCCGGAAGTACTTCCAAATCCCCAATATCTTAAATAAACGTACGAACCCGGTGTTAAGCCCGAAACATTGATGTATGGTTTCATATCGTTGGCAGTTCCGGGATAATTGTGGTCATCGGAACAAGCAATTTGCGTTAAGGAACCACATGAACCGGAATATAAAACCATAGCAGCATCATTTATTCCATAAGCAGGCATGGGACGGATACTTAATTTCCCATTTGCAGGAACTTTTATTTTAAACCAAACATCTTTTGAACTGGTAGAAAATCCTCCAGCGTTCGGTGTGCCATCGAAATTTTCGCAATTGGTAGGAAGGGGAGTTGTAGTAGAATTTGTCGCTCCGGTAGTGGTAAAATAGTAATAGTTGCATTCCGATGTAACTTCCGGTAATTCGATAGCAGTTGCACACTCATCATTTACCGGAGTGGCAGTCGCAGTTCCGGTTACACATATTTGAAATGGATATCCTCCATTTGAATTGTAGTAATCGTAAACGCGAATATAGTAGGTTTGACCGGGTATTAAACCAACAGCGTTAATAACCTCATTTCCGTCTGTATAGCCTGCATCTTGACAATAAAGGGAGCTGAGCGACGAACATGTTCCGGAGAACAGTTCTACTACAGGGTCCATGTTGGTAGATGGATCTACTGTAATTGTTTGAACGGAGTTGGTTGCAGTGAATTTATACCAAACATCATCGTCGGGTGAACCTGCACACGCGGGAACTGAAGAGGCTGTTGCTCCGTATGAAGTTCCATTGGTGAATGAGCACGATGTATTAACTACCAATGTACTTGCAGAAGAGCAGTTGTCATTTGCGGGAGCTGATGGCGGAGAAGTAACGCAAATGGTAAAAGTATTGGAACCGGAGCCGGTATAATAATGATAAACCCTAATATAATAGGTGTTTCCAATGGTTAAGCCGGTTGCATATATGGTTTCAGCATCACCGGTCATGCCATTGTCACGGCAATAAAGTGATGTTAATGAACTGCAAGTGCCGGAAAATAATTCAACAACAGGGTCGTAACTTGCCGAAGGAGTTGCGGTAATTACATGGCTTGTTGCTGTTGCGGTAAACTTATACCAAACATCATCATCGGCAGTTCCTACGCAACCTGCAAACGATTGTGTTGCTCCGGCAGAAGTTCCGGCTACCGGGCTTGAGCAGTTAGCTGTTACGGTAATGGTTGTAGCATTAGAGCAATTGTCTCCTTGACTATAAACTTTTGACGATAATAATACAATACTTGCTATAGCAAGTATATTTTTAAATTTTATCATAGTTTTTCTTTTACTGTTCTACAATTTCTTCTTTTAGCTCATTTGGAATCAGGTCGTTTTTTATAATGGCCGATTTTAACGAAGTAATGTTGAATTCTTCATCACCTTCCGATTGACGAACCTGTTGAGTGGTATAGATAATAAATTGAGCTGTTTGCTTTTCAGGTTTGTATTGATATTTCACCTGATCTACCCCTTTTATTTGTTTTAAATCAGATTCGAGATGTATTAATTGATTTTCAGATTGCACTTGTTCGATTAAATAAGTGTATTTTACTTGTATAAAACGAGAACCTTTTTCTTGTGCAAATACTGTTGATAAAGAAAATACTAACCAAATGAATACTAAATATTTCATAACTAAAAATTTTAGCAAAAATATAGCAAAATTTGCTAAAAGTCAAGCATATTTATATTAAATAATTTACCAGATTGTTTGATAGTTAAAAAAATGAAATGTAAATTTTTCTAATGCATTGAATATTAGTTAATATATGTGATAGTAAAAAAATGTTTATTTTATATTTATATAAAAAAAACCGGCAATTGCCGGCTTTTTTTATGATGTTATCAAGTTTTTTAAACTGTTTTTTCAGCTACAAATGGCATTGCAAATCTGCGATATTGATTGTAACGCCATTTTGCATTTTCTTCGGCTTCTTTAAATAGGATTTCTGCATCCTGTGGGAAAGATTTCTTAAGAGATGTGAATCGAACTTCGCTATTTAGGTAGTTCTGGAATTTGCCCCAATCAGGTTCTTTGCTGTCAATTACAAATGGATTTTGACCTTGTTTTTCAAGTTCCGGGTTGTAGCGATATAGAGTCCAATAACCACATTCAACGGCTAATTTGGCTTCTTCTTGCGATTTTCCCATTCCATTGTGTAATCCATGATTGATACATGGTGCATAAGCGATAATGATAGAAGGTCCATGGTATGCTTCGGCTTCGCGAATGGCTTTAAGGTATTGCGATTGACTTGCACCCATAGAAACTTGAGCTACGTATACATATCCGTATGTAGTAGCCATTAAACCAAGGTCTTTTTTACGAATACGCTTACCCGATGCAGCAAATTTAGCAACAGCAGCTAAAGGAGATGATTTTGAAGCTTGACCACCTGTGTTGGAATAAACTTCAGTATCGAGTACTAAGATATTAACATCTTCGCCCGAAGCTAATACATGGTCTAAACCACCGTAACCAATATCATAAGCCCAACCATCGCCACCAATTATCCACATACTGGGTTTAATAAAATATTGTTCAAGAGCGAGTAATTCTTTGCAGAGCGGGTGGTTTTCTTTTTTCAGCATTTCGATAGCATTTGCCGAAACTTCTTTGGTTTTTGAACCATTATTAAAGTTGTCTATCCATTGTTGCAACGCTTCTTTTGTTTGTTGTGCAATACCTTCATTGAGTAATTGTTGTGAATAACGAAGTATGCGTTCGCGTATTTTCTTAACGCCCGATGCAATACCTAAACCATACTCAGCATTGTCTTCGAATAAGCTGTTAGCCCAGGCAACACCTTTTCCTTCTTTGTTTGCACAATAAGGAGTTGAAGGGGCAGATCCACCGTAAATAGAGCTACAGCCTGTGGCATTGGCTACTATCATTCTATCACCATAAAGTTGAGTTATAAGCTTAATATAAGGTGTTTCGCCACAGCCTTGGCATGCACCCGAAAACTCAAATAATGGTTGAGCAAACTGGCTGGCTTTCACGGTTGATGATGGGTCAACAATTGTTTTATAGGTTACATTTTCTGCCAGGTATTCCCAACGTTTAATTTCAGCATGTTGACTTTCGAGTGTTGCAAATTCTAATGCTTTGGTTTTAGCAGGACAAACATCTACGCAATTACCACAACCAGTACAATCTAAAACGCTTACTTGTATTCTGAAATTTAAGCCAGCATAATCTTTTCCGTTTGCTTTAACGGTAACGGTTCCTTCCGGAGCATTTTTAAGTTCTTCTTCATTTAATAAGAAAGGACGAATAGCAGCGTGAGGACATACAAATGAACATTGGTTACATTGGATACAGTTTTCTGATACCCATTTTGGTACGTTGATAGCAACACCGCGTTTTTCGTATTTGGTTGTTCCGGCAGGGAATGTGCCATCTTCTCTATCTAAAAATGCACTAACAGGTAAATCGTCTCCTTTGAGAGCATTAATTGGGTTTACAACATTTTTAATAAAATCGGGTAAATGTGAATCGTTTTGTTCATTTTTAACTACTATATTTTTCCATTCTTGAGGAATTTCAACTTTAGTAACTTGATTTCCGGCATCAACTGCAGCGTAGTTTAATTGAACAACTTTTTCTCCTTTTTTGCCATATGTTTTTTCGATGGCTTTTTTCATTGCTTTTACAGCTAAATCGTAAGGTATCACTTCTGCAACCTTAAAGAAAGCCGATTGCATGATAGTGTTTGTTCTGCCGGGTAAGCCTATTTCATCAGCAATTTGTGATGCATTAATGATGTAGAATTTGATTTCGTTTTCGGCTAAGAATTTTTTAATGGAATCGGGTAAATGTTTCTTTGTTTCTTCTGCATCCCAAATACTGTTTAATAAGAAGGTTCCGTTACGTTTTAGTCCTTTAAGCATATCGTATTTATCTAAATATGCAGGAACGTGGCAGGCGACAAAATCAGGATTGCAAACCAAATAAGGCGAACGTAAAACATTGTCGCTAAAACGTAAGTGTGATATGGTAACGCCACCCGATTTTTTACTGTCGTAAGCAAAATATGCTTGAACGTATTTATTGGTATTTTCACCAATAATTTTGATTGAATTTTTATTTGCACCAACCGTACCATCGCTGCCTATACCATAGAATTTAGCTTCGTAAACTCCACCTTCGCAAAGGCATTGAATGTCTCTCACCGGAAGTGAGGTGAATGTTACATCATCAACTATACCAACTGTAAAATGATTTTTTGGTTCGTTTAATGCTAAATTATCAAATACCGAAAACATCATGCCGGGAGTGGTGTCTTTTGAGCTTAAACCGTAGCGTCCACCTATGATTAAAGGCTTATTGGTTTCTTCGTAAAATACTTTTACAACATCGAGATACAATGGTTCACCAATAGATCCGGGTTCTTTCGTCCTGTCAAGAACAGCAATGCGTTTTACGGTTTTTGGTAAAACGTTCATGAAATATTTTTTGGAGAATGGACGATATAAATGAACGCATATTAAACCAACTTTTTCATCACGTTTTAATTTATAGTCAATAACTTCTTTTAATGTGTCAGTAATTGAACCCATTGCTACAACGATATGTTCAGCTTCGGGATGTCCATAATAATCGAATGGATGATATTCGCGTCCCGTAATTTTTGCCATTTCCTGCATGTAATGTTCAACTATATCGGGAACGGCATCATAGAAACGGTTTGCAGCTTCGCGAGATTGGAAATAAATATCAGGATTTTGTGCTGTACCGCGAGTAACCGGATGGTTTGGGTTTAAAGCTCTATTGCGGAAAGCTTGTAATGCATCCTTATCAACTAAATTGATAATGTCCTCGTTTTCTAAGTATTCTATTTTTTGGATTTCGTGTGAAGTTCTAAATCCGTCGAAAAAATGTAAGAATGGAACTCTTGATTTAATTGCTGCTAAGTGTGCAATCGGAGCAATATCCATAATTTCCTGAACAGATGCTGTTGCTAATAAGGCAAAGCCTGTGTTTCTTGTTGCCATAACATCGCTATGGTCACCAAAAATAGATAAGGCTTGAGCTGCTAAACTACGTGCACTAACATGAAATACTCCGGGAAGTAATTCACCCGAAATCTTATACATATTAGGTATCATCAGTAGCAAACCTTGTGATGCAGTATATGTAGAACATAATGTTCCGGCTTGTAGGGCTCCATGAACTGCTCCCGAAGCACCGGCTTCAGATTGCATTTCGACAACGCGTACGGTTTCGCCAAAAATATTTTTTCTCCCTTGTGCAGCCCACTCATCCACATTTTCAGCCATGTTTGAAGAGGGAGTAATAGGATAAATACATGCCATTTCACTAAACATGTATGCAACATGAGCAGCAGCATGATTGCCGTCGCATGTCATAAATTTTTTTTCTTTTGCCATTGTAATATATTTTTAATGAGTTAGTTAACTTTTATTTTTATCCAAGTTCAAAAATAGAACAATCAAATAAAATAAAATATGTTTAAAAACCAATTTTAGTCGCTGCTCATCGTTAATAGAAATTCTTCGTTGCTCTGAGTTTTTGCCAGACGGTCTTTAAAGAATTCCATTGCTTCAACGGGAGTCATATCAGAAAGATAATTTCTCAGAATCCATATTCTGTTCAGTACTTCGCTGTGGTGCAAAAGCTCTTCGCGTCGTGTACTCGAAGCTAAAATATCAACAGCAGGGAAAATTCGCTTATTAGATAGTTTACGATCTAATTGTAATTCCATATTGCCGGTTCCTTTAAATTCTTCGAAAATTACTTCATCCATTTTTGAACCGGTTTCAGTTAAAGCAGTAGCTATAATGGTTAAAGAGCCTCCATTTTCGATGTTTCGGGCTGAGCCGAAGAAACGTTTTGGCTTATGCAATGCATTTGAATCGACACCTCCGGTTAGTATTTTACCTGAAGCAGGGGCTACTGTATTATATGCACGTGCTAAACGTGTAATAGAATCAAGAAGAATAACAACATCATGGCCGCATTCAACCATTCTTTTTGCTCTTTCCAAAACAATATTGGCAATTTTTACATGTCGTTCGGCAGGTTCATCGAAGGTTGAGCTAATAACTTCTGCATTTACGCTTCGAGCCATATCGGTAACTTCTTCGGGGCGTTCATCCACAAGCAAAATCATTAAATATACTTCCGGATGGTTGTATGCTATGGCATTGGCAATTTCTTTTAGTAAAATAGTTTTACCGGTTTTGGGTTGTGCTACTATTAATCCGCGTTGTCCCTTGCCAATAGGAGCAAACATATCAACGATGCGTGTAGAAATGGTTGCTTTTGGTCCTTCGGCAATATTGAATTTTTCGTTTGGGAAAAGAGGTGTTAAATGATCAAAGGGTACTCGTTCGCGAATTAGTTCAGGTGGTAAACCATTTATTTCTTCTATTTTTACAAGTGGAAAGTACTTTTCACCTTCACGCGGTGGTCTAACGGTGCCTTTTATAGTGTCTCCGGTTTTAAGTCCTATGTGTTTAATTTGCGATTGCGAAACATATACGTCGTCGGGTGATGCAAGGTAGTTATAATCGGGCGAACGTAAAAAGCCATAATTTTCAGGCATTATTTCTAAAACACCTACAGTTGTAGCAATGCCGTCAAAATCGTTGTTCTTATCTATTGCAGCTCTTTCTTGGCCATTTTTATAATAAGGAGTATAGGGTTTCGGTTGTTTTACGACAGATTCCGTTTTTTCACTTTCAGCAGTTATTTCAGTATTTTTTGGGGGTGCGATTTCAATTGGATTTTCTGATGTGGTTTCAGTAGTTATTTCCGTATTTATTTCTTCTCTAACAGGTTCTTTTTCTGTAACTTCTGTAATGATTTGTAGGTCGTCATCAAATCCTTCCTGTAAGGATTTTGGAATAATTTCTTCGTCAATTATTTTGGGTTCAGCAACTTTATTTTTGGGCAAAATGGGTTCGGCCGTAACAATTTTGCGTTTACGTTTACGTTTGCTTTCTTTTGAGTTGTCATTTTGAATTTCTTCCACTCCGGGTTCATCTACTAAATCAAACGAAAGTTGTAGGGTTGGTTCTGTTTTTTGCTCTATTTCGGTATTTTTTTCTGATTGCCACTCAGTTTCAATGATTTTTTGAACAAGTTCGTCTTTTTTAAGAACATCAACATATTTTATACCCAATTTTTTAGCTATGCTTCGTAAATCGACAAGCTTTTTAGAAAGTAATTCAGTCGCGTCAAACATAAATTTTTGATTATTAAAAAAATAGATTTTGTGGTTTTAGAAAAAGTACGAGCTTTCTTTAAGAAAGAAAGATGTGCAAGTTTACAAGTAAATTTTTAATTCTGCAAATAAATGAAGAAAAAATGCTAAAAATATTTCAAAAATTGATTAGGTTTGCGTAAAAAACGATGAAGATATTTCTCGCTATTTTGTTGGTTTTATTCTTTTCATCTTCATACAATCAGGTTTTTAAAGGAGATAGCATATACATTAAAAAGAGTGTCTCTTTATTAACAGACAGCAATTGGCAAGGTGCTGTTGTTGCTATTACCGCCAAAGACTTAACAGATAATAAGTTGATGATTGATTACAATGGATCATTAAAACTTACGCCGGCATCTATTGTAAAATTAATTACTACCGGAGCTGCTTTGCATATATTATCGCCTTCGTTTCGTTTTAAAACGGAGTTTTATTATTCTGGCGAAATTCACGATTCTATTTTAAACGGAGATGTTATTATTAGAGGTTATGGCGATCCTACGCTTTATAGCCGTTTTTTTAAAACATTTTATGAAAAAAATAGCCCATTTGATACATTAGCCATCATTTTAAAAAATAGGGGGATTAAGTATATAAAGGGACGAATAATAGGGGATGCTTCATTTTTTGATTATAATCTGCCTACTTCGACCTGGATAGTGGGAGATGTTGCCAATTATTTTGGAGCTTCTCCTTGTGGACTTAATATATATAATAATGAATACAGCTTATATTTTAAAACTTCTGATACCATTGCACCCGCAATTTTAAAAAATATATATCCCGATAATATTCCTATCGAACTGAAAAATTTTCTAAAGGGTGGTAAGGTGTCGAACGATCAAAGTATTATTTATGGTGATTTGTTTGATTCTACTAGAATAGTGGTTGGATTAATCCCTTTAAAGTCCGATAGTTTTGAAGTAAGAGGTAGCATTCCTAACCCTCCATTGTTAGCTGCAAATTTTCTTCAAGAGGTATTAGAAAAACAGGGAATATCGGTAGCCGATGCTCCTGCTTTTAGAATGGAATATAATTATGTGAACGATACGACCGAAAAAAAACAACTAATTTATACTCATTATTCGCCCAACTTATCGCAAATTATTAATCTTACTAATTTATACAGCATTAATCTGTTTGCGGAGAATATTGCACGTTTATGCGGATATGAGCAATATAAGTCAACCACAACCGAATCGGGTACATTAGCTATAAATCGCTTTTGGAAAAATAAAACCGGCGAGATGCTACTTTACGATGCTTCGGGACTTTCGCGTTTTAATGGAGTAAGTACACAGCAATTTGTTTCGGTTCTGGAGTATATGTACACAAAAAGCAGTTATAAAAAAGTATTTTATAACTCATTGGCTGTTGCAGGCGAAAATGGAACGTTATCTAAAATGTTTTTAAATTCCAAGGCAAAAGGGAAGGTTATAGCAAAAACAGGAACTATGACCAATATTCGTAGCTTGTCCGGTTATATTCAAACGAAAGAAAAACATACCATTGCTTTTACTATTATTGTGAATAATTGCCCACAATCATCAAAATGGATAAAAGAAAAAATTGAGCAAATCATTCTGAAACTTTTTTTTGAATGATTTCGTATAAAAATAAAAATTTTCTAATGAGAATTTCGCTTTTAATATTATTAATAATTGCAAATTCAAGTTTATTATTTTTTTCTTGTACTCGTCAGTGCGATTGCTCCGAACTTCACGAAGATAATGGTTTAATGAAAGATGGTAGAAACATTGTATATACCGGTGAATGCGAGAAAAACGAAGATAACATCAAGAAAGTGTTTTTTTACAAAGAAGGAAAATTGCATGGTATTTCATATGTTTATGAAAATGCCGGTAAAAAGGTGGCTGAAATGCGTTATTTGAATGGAATAAGAGATGGACGCCAACTTATTTTTGATTCCAATGGCGATACGCTGGTCGAAGAAAACTATGAAAAAGGCAAACGCGAAGGATTACAAAGAGAGTGGTATGAAAATAAACATTTAAAGCAGATAGCGTATTACAAAGAAGACAAACCCAATGGAGAGCAATTAACTTTTTTTGAAAACGGAAAGAAAAAAGAACAAAAGTTTTTTAAAGAAGGGTTAAAACACGGGGAATGGATAACCTGGTACGAAAACGGCACAGTAAAACAAAAAGGAAAATATAAAGAAGATAGAGAACATGGCATGTGGGTTTCGTGGTACGAAAATGGAACGATGCAAAAGAAAATGGTTTACGAAGAGGGATTGCCAAAAGGAAAATTTCAAACATGGTACGAAAATGGTAAACCCGAATCACAAGGAAATTACAATGAAGGATACGAAGATGGTTTATGGGTTTTTTGGTACGAAAACGGAAAAGAAAAACGAAAAGGTTATATTAAAAATGGTATGGAGCAGGGGACGTGGGTTACTTATTATCCTAATGGACAAAAGCAAAGCGAGGAGTTTTATGTGGATGGTCAGGAACATGGGGTTTCTAAAACATGGTACGAAAACGGTCAACTTCAAAGTATGATAAGTTATAAGTTTGGCAAATACGATGGCGAAGTTACTTTGTGGAAACCCAATGGCCAATTGGAAATGAAAGCTATCTATAAAGAGGGACAGGCACTACAAATTCCTTATATCAAAAAAGATACAGTTAAAGCTAATCAAAGCATACCGGTATTTTAATTGGTTTTCCGTTTGTTTGGGTTTTTAAATTTCCCTTCACGAATGTATTTGATAAATTCTTGCCAAGCCATAATATTGAATATCTGCATTGGTTGAGTTTGCCCTTTCCAATACAAGTCGCTTGCCATGCGTTGTTGATTAATTTTATAAGCTACGGATGCCGATTGAAAATAGTCATCATCTTCCATCGTTGCCAATTGACTTTTCATGATTTCTATATTTTTTTCGGCTCTGGTTATATCATCATTCGGAATTTGTGTATTAATAAATGCTTGAATAAATTGCTGGTATGTTTTCCATGGAAAAATAGTGATTTCTTTTAAAAATACGGTATCGGAACTTAATTTTATCCTTAAAAAGAAAATTTCAGAATTCCCTATTAACGGTATGGTGTAACCGGCTTTTTTGTGGCCAATGTGACTGAAAGTTAATTCACTGCCACGTTCTACAAAAATATTAAACTCACCTTTGTCATTTGCCAAATAACCTTTTTTAGCCAATTGGTCATAGATAAATGCATAACTTAATACATCATTTTGTGTATTAGTAATGAGTCCTCTTATTTGAATAATTTTTTTTTCTTGAGAATATGCTTTTGTGATAAAAGATATGAGAATAGCCCAAATAAAAAAGTATGTGTAATATATTTTATTGCTGTGCGTCACCAAGTATTTTTATTTTTTGTAAAAATGCGAATTAATTATGGTATGTCCAACACAAAATTTGTTAAAGACGTGTGTGTTATAATGAAACTCTTTATTTATTTTAAATGTATAACTTTTTCAACCGCTTCTATTATTGCATTGGCATTCATGTGATATTTTGCCATAAGTTCGAGTGGTTTTCCCGATTCACCGAAACAATTATTCATACCAACCGGGAATACCGGTATTGGAGTATGTTGAGCTAATATTTCAGTAACGGCACCATATAAACCTCCAATTATTTGGTGTTCTTCGGCTGTTACGGCACATTTGCACATGCGGGCAGTTTGTTCAATGATTTGTTTATCAATAGGTTTAATAGAGTATAGATTTACTATGCAACAATGAATGCCTTTCTTTTTAAGCATTTCGCTTGCGGTTAATGCTTCCCAAACCAAATGACCGGTAGCATAAATAACACAATCTGTTCCATCAGCTAAAACTTGCGATTTCCCCACTATGAAATCTGCATCTTTAGATGTGAAATCCGGCATTGCTTCGCGTCCATAGCGAATATACACTGGTCCTTGAACTTGCTCAATAGCTGCATATACTGCTTTTTCTGTTTGAGTTGCATCTGCCGGTGAGAGTACGGTCATATTAGGTAAAGCTCGCAGTGCTGCAATATCTTCTAATGCTTGATGTGTCGCTCCATCCGGTCCCACCGAAATACCGGCATGTGCTCCGCCAATTTTTACATTCAAATGGTTGTAGCATACCGAAACTCTTATTTGGTCGAGCGTACGCATTGCTATAAATGTGGCATACGAAGCTACAAAAGGAATTTTCCCTGTCATAGCCATACCGGCTGCAACACTAATAGCGTTTTGCTCGGCAATTCCTAAAGAATAAAATCTGTCGGGATAAGCCTTAGCAAATTTATCCATACCAACAGAGGCGGTAATATCGCTTCCAATGCCTACTATAGTTGGATATTTTACGCCGGCTCGAAGTAAGCCGATGCTGAATCCCTCACGGGTTGAAATGAGTCCTCTGCTTTCTATCATAGTGTAGTTCTGTTTTCGAGTTCGAGTAAAAATTTCTGAGCTTCTTCTTGGTTTGGTGCTTTGCCATGCCAATGATAATCGTTTTCGATTGATGCTACACCTTTCCCCATAACGGTTTGTGCTAAGATTACTTTGGGCATTCCAACTATAGAGCGAGCTTCGTCAAAAGCGTTTAAAATATCGGGAATGTAATTGCCGTTGCAAGTAATTACATGCCAGCCAAATGCAGCCCATTTTAACGAAAGAGGTTCCAATTCCATTACGTGTGAGGTCGGGCCATCAATCTGAACACCATTTCGGTCAACAATGCAAATAAGGTTGTCTAAACCATAATGAGCAGCCGACATGGCAGCTTCCCATATCGATCCTTCTTGTAATTCGCCATCGCCACAAATGCAAAAAACTCGTTGATCTTTGTTCTCGCTTTTAAGCGCAAGAGCTATTCCTACAGAGACCGAAAGCCCTTGACCTAAGCTTCCGGATGATATTTCTATTCCGGGCAGCCCTTTATCTTTTCCGGGATGCCCCTGTAAACGCGAACCTAACTTTCTGAGGGTAGAAAGCTCTTCGATGGGAAAATAACCTGCATGTGCCAATGTTGCATATAAAACCGGTGCAACATGACCTATTGATAGAATGACCCTATCGCGTTCGTTCCATTCAGGATTGGTTGGTTGATGGTTTAACTCGTTAAAGTACAATGTTGCAAAAATATCGGCTAATCCCAGCGAACCGCCTAAATGTCCCGAACCGGCTTCAGTTAACATTTTAATAATACTCTTACGGATTTCAAAACTTTTAGCTTTGATTTCCATAATTTTATGTATATCGTTCATTCTAAAATTATAAATTAGGAAAAGAAATTAAATCTTCTACTATGAAGGCTGATGGGTATGTAGCTTGAATAGTTTTGAAAAGCTTGTATGCTTCTATTTTGGTTCTAAAATCGCCTATTCTGAGTTTAAAAAATGGTTCTTCGTATATAATATATACTTCGTGTTGGGGATACGAATTGCGTAATTCATTTTTTAATTTAGTAGCTTGATTTTTTGCTTCGGTACCAGACGAAAAAAAAACCTGAATGCGGTATCCGGGCATTCCCTTTGCTTTTTGATTGATGTTGATGTGTTTAGATATAATATTGTCAGATTGAATACCGGATATGAGTGTAAACTTGCCCCATCCTAATTGATTGCTATTAAGTGAATTAAAAATGGGTGATTGTGAATAGCCTTTAATTGCTAAAAAAGCAAAGATGTATATAAAAAATTTGCTCATGTCTAAAGTGGTGAAATTAAAAAATTAACGATGAGAAACTCATTACCGGAACCGTAGAATGGTTTACAATTTCTTGGGCAGCAGGTCCTAACCAAAAAGCAATGCGATCTACTTGTTCGGTCATAATGGCTATGAGGTTTGCATCATTTTTTTCGGCATATTGAATAATAGACTCAGTGATGTCTTTATTCATTATAATTTCTTTTTTTACTTTTATTTTCTTTTCGGTAAGGTATTCTTCTATCTGATTGCTATACAGCGTAAGTTTTTTCTTGATGTCAGTAGAGTTTACATCTGAAACTCCAAGTATGTGAATTTCGGCACCAAACATTAGTGCATATTCGGTTACGAATGGAATTTTTTTGCGTGTGTCTTTTGACATGTCAATGGGAAGAACGATTTTCTTAGGTGTAATTGGGCTGTATTTTTGACGGATTGTAATTATGGGGCATGGAGCATTTACTACTACGCGGTATGCATTGGAACCGATCACTTTTTCTTCGAAGCCGCTGACGCCATGTGTACCCATTATTATCAAATAGGCATCATCGTATTTTGCCTGGTTGCATATTTCGCGATAAATTTTGCCTTCACGGATTTTGAAATCCATTCCGCCCTTTACTTTCTTTTCATACTTTTCGAGTATGCGTTTCATGAAATCGTCTATACTGTTGCTCAGTGTAGATGTGAATTCGTTAATTACAAAAGGTGCTTCAAAATTCTTTGATTTTACCACATGAATAAGGCGAATAGAAGCTTCAACCTTATTGGCAATTATAATGGCATGCTCTAACGCATTGATTGAATCTGCCGAAAAATCTATAGGAACAAGAATCGTTTTCATAACACTGTTATTAATAATGTTTCTAATTTTCAAAGATAAACATTTTATTATTAAATAGGAATGATGTAGGTCATAAAGTTAAATTCATTTAAATTTTATTAACCTCTGATAATAACAAAGGATGTAAAGTAAAAAGTGATTATTCTTTATGAATACGTAGTTATAATGTTGAAAAAAGTCTAAAGTATCAAAATACAATAACGAAATATTTTATAACTATCAGTATATCAATATAAAGAAAAATATTTTCATTTTTTATCAAAAAATATTTGGTGGTTAAAAAAACTTGTTATACTTTTGTAGTGTAATAGTAAAGTAGAACACTATAAAACTAAAAGCGTATGATAAAAGTAAATGAATTAAAATTCGGTTATTCCAAAAAGAGATTATTGTTCGATAATCTGAACCTGGAATTAAAAAAAGGCCACATTTACGGTCTTTTTGGTGTTAATGGTGCTGGTAAAACCACGCTCCTGAAACATTTGTCGGGAGTATTGATGCCCAAAGAGGGAAGTGTCGAATTCAACGGCCAATCGTTTAAAGAACGTCCGGTAAGTCTTTTGCAGGACTTATATGTCATTCCCGAAACGTTCAGTTTGCCCCCGGTTACCGTTCAGAAATTTTTCGACATCCATGCTCCTTTTTATCCTAAGATGGATGCAAATAAATTTGCACATTGTCTTAAGGAATTCGATCTGGATGCTTCCATGAAGCTAAACCAGATTTCGTATGGGCAGCAGAAAAAGTTTATTGTTGCTTTTTCACTGGCTACCAATGCTTCGCTCATTTTAATGGACGAACCGACCAATGGTCTGGATATTCCATCCAAAAGCCAATTTAGAAAACTCCTGGCTCAGCAGATTCATGATGATTCGTGCATTGTGATCTCTACACATCAGGTTCGCGATTTGGCAAGCCTTATTGATTATGTAATAGTGCTGGACAACGGAACAATTCGTTTTGCACACGAAATGGACGAAATATCCAAAAAACTTCATTTTACAGTTAAGGAAAAAACAGACGAAACCGTCCTTTATTCTGAAGAACAATTTGGAGGGATAAAAGCAATTTGCTCAAAAGAAACAGAAAAGGATCTGGAAACAGATTTTGAACTTTTATTTAATGCTGTAATCAGCGATTATGAGAAAATTAATAACGCGTTTAAAAACTAGAAATATGAAAACAGAATTTTTCAACTTAAAACGAATGCAATCCTTGTTTAGACGTCAATGGGCTTTGTCGGCTAAATCGTGGAGAATTGCTATGATAGCTTCTGTCGGAATTAACCTTGCCATAAGTATGCTGATATTATTTGCAGGTTCAAATCCAGAAGCAGCATTACAATCATTAAAAACTTCATTGTTTATCACTTTTTTAATAACAGGTATGGTTTTTACTTCTTTAGCATTTAAAGAATTGCAGGAACCCACAACTTCTGTATCATTTCTTACCCTGCCTGCTTCCAATTTTGAAAAATACCTTACGGGATGGCTTTTTACATTTCCGTCGTATAGTATAGTGTCGTACATTTTATATCAGATGTCATACCTGTTTATCTCGTTGCTGGCTTTTGCTGCTTATGGTACTTCACCGGCATTGGTTTCTATTCCATGGAATGAATTAGGGATTATTTTTATGGTTCTTTTTATAGTTCATTCCGTGTTCTTTTTGGGTGGAGTATGGTTTAAGAAGATGGCATTCTTTAAAACATTACTTGTTTTATTTGTTATAAGTATGGTACATAATTTTTGGGTTTTTATTTGGGCAAGGTTGTTAATGCCAATTAGCGATTTAAGCGAGAAAGAATTTGTGATAAGCGGAGTACCGATAAGCAATGCCGATGAATTAAGCCATACTGCTATATGGGTATTAAAAAGCTTTTTAATCTTGATTTCGATCATGTGTTTAATTACAGCATATTTTAAATTAAAAGAAAGGGAAGGTTAATTATGCAATTCGACAGCAATCAAGCCATTTATTTGCAAATCGTAGATGAAATTTGTGCTTACATTGTTTCGGCAAAATGGCCTCAGGATGAACGCATTCCTTCGGTACGTGAGTTGTCGGTTCAGTTGGAAGTAAATCCGAATACGGTGCTCCGTTCGTACGATATGCTTCAAAGTGAAGGAATTATATACAATAAGCGTGGCATTGGCTATTTTGTAGCAAGCGATGGTCAAGAAAAAGCTAAAACTTATTTGCGAGCAAAGTTTACCCAAACAGATATGCCCCAGTTTTTTAAACAAATGAATATTTTGGGTATATCTTTTAATGAATTAGAAAAATTTTATCAGTTGTTTATGAACCAATTAAATTTAAAATAATATGAAAACCAGTTTAAAGTTATTAATCATAACCGTTTCACTTCAATTTATTTTATCACTTATTGCTGTTATCGTTTTTAGTAGTGAATTCAAGAATAAGATTGTTTTTGAAAGCGGAAAAATGATATCTATAAAGCAACCACTAAAAACATTTAAAGCCATAAGTATTTCGGGAAGTGTTACTGTACATTGGAAAAAGAGCGATAGTGCTTTTGTTGATTTATCCCTGGATAGTATTTTTAAAAAAGATATTGTTTTAACTGTACAAAACGAAACGCTGAATATTAAAGCACCAAATGTTTTTCGAAAAAAGAAAATGGTATTTGTGCTTTATAGTCCCGATATTATGGAAATACAATTAAATGAGGGAGCTGTTCTGTTGGCTGATGATACATTGAAAGGTAATTTGCTTAAAATGAAAATTAATAACGGTGCTGATGCAAAAATAAAATTCAACGGTCAATTTGCTGATATTTTTTCCGATAACGGCAGCAGTTTGATTTTGGTGGGAAGTGCATTAAATGCTTCAATTAAGTCTATGAATGGTAGCAATGTAAAAATGGATCATTTCGAATTGTTTAATGGCAACTTTGTGGCTGAAAGTGGATCGTCTGTTGATGTATTGGTAAAAGATTCTTTAACCGTTCATGCTTTGTCGGGTAGCAAGGTAAATATATATGGGAATCCGAAAGTTAAAAAAATAAAAACAGATATAAGCAGTTCTGTTGAATAGTTAGACATTCTTTATATTAAGCCCCTCGTTAAAGTGGGGCTTTTTTTATGGAATTTGTTTATACAACTTCGGCAACGACAAACGTACTACCACCAATGTAAACTACATCTTGTTCGCTGGCTAAGCTTAAGGCTTTATGGTAGGCTTCTTTTACATTTTCAACAACTTCGCCCTTCAACCCAAATGTAGAAGCAATAGAGTGAAGTTCATGTGCATCCAATGCTCTTGGAATATTGGCTTTAGTAAATATGTAATATGCATCAACCGGAAATAAACCTAATATTTTGCTGATATCTTTGTCTTTTACAAATCCCAATACAAAAAATAATTTATTTTTTTTAGCTTCTTTTAATTGTTCTATGTTCCACTTTAAACCGGGATAATTATGACCAATATCACAAATGGTTAACGGTTTCGATTTTAATATATGCCAACGTCCATGTAAGCCTGTTAAATCTACAACCGATTTAAATGCCCTAAAAATATTTTGGTCTGAAATTGTAAATCCTTGTTCTTTTAAAATATCTGTAGCTTTTAATATGATTGGAATGTTTTGGATTTGATATTTCCCTATAAGTTGAAATTTTAAACCCGGAAGATAGGGAAAGCCCTTTTTGTACACCTCAACCTGCAATAAATAATTTTGTGTAATAAAAGCATTTTTTACCGCATATTCATCGTCAGCAAAATAAAAAGGTGAATCTACTTGATCTGCTTTATCTATAAAAATTTCATCGATTTCAACTTGATGTTCACCAATGATGAGTGGTGCATTTTTTTTGATAATTCCGGCTTTCTCGTTAGCTATAGATTCGAGTGAATTTCCTAATAAATCGGCATGATCCCAACCAATATTGGTGATAATGCTAAGAATGGGTTGTATTAAATTTGTAGTGTCGAGCCTGCCACCTAAGCCTGTTTCGATAATGGCAATATCTACATGTTGCTGTTTAAAATATTCAAATGCCAAAAACGTTGTAATTTCGAAAAAAGATGGTTGAACGGATTCAATGATATTTTTATGTTTTTGAATGAAGTCAATGACTTCGTCTTCGCTTATTTGAATGCCATTTATTTTAATACGTTCTCTGAAATCTTTTAAATGCGGCGATGTGTAAAGTCCAATTTTATATCCGGCTTCATGAAGAATGGCAGCAAGACTATGCGAAACACTCCCTTTCCCATTAGTGCCGGCAATGTGAATTGTTTTATAATAAGTGTGAGGTTGCTTAAAATATTGGTCTAACTTAATACTATTGTCTAAATTGGCTTTATATGCAGATTTTCCAACATGGGTAAACATGGGGGCTTTGCTATATAAGTATTCTATCGCTTCCTGATAGTTCATAATTACATTTGACTGTATTTATTTAATTTATCTAAATTTACTAATTCGATGTTTTTTTCATTCAAACTAAGGATTCTTTCTTGTTCAAATTCTTTGAGCAATTTAATGGTGCTTTCGGTTGAAAGTCCGGCAAAAGCAGCTATTTCTTTGCGAGTTAAGAGCGAAAAAATATTGTATTTAGAGAATTGATTCAAATAGAGTAGTGTAGATGCCAAACGTGCATACATTTGCTTAAAAGATTGTTGTTGCAAAACTTTGAAAATATGCGCATTCTCTTTGCAATATTGTTGAATAATTTCATAAGCAAAGGCAGCATTTTCTTTGATAATAACTTGCAGGCTTGACGCTTCAATTAGGTAGGCTTGGGTTTCTTTAAGTGCAATGGTAGAATAGGCAAATTTTTTTTGTTGGAAAAGGCTTGATAAGCCAATCATTTCGTTTTCGGTATGAATACTAATATTGATATACCTGTCATTTGTTTCTTCAACATGTTTTTTTACAATGCCATTAATGATAAATAATATGTAGGAAGAAAATGTTCCTTGTTTGGTAAGGTTTTCGCCCTTATGAAAAATAACCTGTGTTTTGCTGCTTCGTATTAATTCGATTTGTTGTGCATTGAGCAATTTGAACGAGGGCGCATTAATTTCGCAAATAAAATGGGCATCGGTTTCTATTAAACTTTTCATTCGTTTTTTTTTGCAAAGTTAGTTTCATTTATACTGTTTACAAAAAACAGATTTACTTTTGTAAGCTAAAAGTTTTTTCGTAGGTTTGTAACCCGCTATTATATACTTAAATTTTTTTTCAAAAAAGATTAAGACTATGCCAAGAAAAGATAATAAACACAAACCATCAGCAAAGAGCGAACAAATAAAATCTAAGCAAATAAAAAATAGCCAAGCAGAAAATATGGATGTTCATCCAACTCCTGCTGTAAAGCCATTGTGGCTCAACTATTCTTATTGGTTGGTCTTTATTTTAACTTTTATATATTATGGAAATACCGTTTTCAATGATTATGCACTGGATGATGCCATAGTAATAACTCAAAACGATTACACCCAAAAAGGTATTGCAGGAATACCTGAGATATTTAAAAATGAGCTTTTTACAGGATTTTTTAAAGTAAAAAAAGATTTAGTGGCGGGTGGTCGTTATCGTCCTCTTTCAATGCTTACTTTTGCTTTAGAAGTTGAATTTTTTGGCCTAAATCCGCATGTAAGTCATTTTATTAATGTGCTGTTGTTTGCATTGCTTTGTTTAATGTTGCTCCGGGTTCTTGAAAAATTACTTTCGCAGCGTTATAAATCAAGCGTGTGGATTCAATACATACCTTTGCTTACAACATTGTTGTACTTAGCTCACCCTATTCATACTGAGGTTGTTGCTAATATTAAAGGCAGAGATGAAATAATGTCGCTGTTAGGAGCACTTATTTCGTTTTATTTTATAATGAAAGCAATAGAAGGAAAAGATAAGTGGATAAATTTAGCCTGGGCGTTTGTTTCATATTTATTGGCGATGTTGTCTAAAGAAATAGCAGCAACTTTTATTGTAACCATTCCATTGGCATTATGGTTTTTTACCAATACAAAATTTAAAACTATTGTACAAACTGCTTTACCGTTAATGGCAGCTGCTATTATTTATTTTGCTATTCGACAGTCGGTGTTAGGGCAAGGAGGTATTAAAACAATGCCTGAGTTGATGAACGACTCATTTCTCGAAATGAACAGTTCTCAAAAATTTGCAACGATTATGTACACAATGGGAATTTATATTAAACTTTTGTTTTTCCCTCATCCATTGACGTACGATTATTATCCTTATCATATACCCATAACCGAGTGGTCAAATTGGCATGCGTGGTTATCGTTGCTTTTGGTTTTGTTTTTAGCTTGGGTAGCATTAAAAGGCTTTATGAAAAAATCGTTGATTTCTTTTGCTATTTTCTTTTATGCCATCAGTTTAGCTCCCGTGTCAAATTTTTTGTTTCCGGTGGGTGTATTTATGAACGAACGTTTTGTGTTTGTTGCGTCTATAGGATTTTGTTTGATTGCTGCTTATTTCATTGCTCAATATTTGCCTCAAAAAATAAAATCAACTCAATTACGAATTGCAATATTGGTAGTGCTTTTAGTAGCATATGGAATCAAAACTATTTCACGAAACAGCGATTGGAAAAACGACTTTACGCTTTTTACTACAGACGTTAAGGTTTCGGTGAATGGAGCTAAAAGCAATTGTTCCGCCGGCGGTAAATTGATTGAAGAAGCTACTAAACCCGGTAATGAGGATAAACGAAACGATTATTTGAAGCAGGCAATAAAATATCTGACACATTCGCTGGAAATTTATCCAAATTATGGCGATGCTTTACTTTTGCTTGGCAATGGTTATTTTGAATATAATAAAAATTTAGATTCATCGATTTGGGCATACCGAAAGCTATTAACACTAAATCCTGAACATAATCTGGCCTATTCAAACACAGAGCTTGTTTTAAGAGCAACGGATAGTGTAGATTATAAAATTAAGGTTTGGGAAGATTATTTTACCATTAACCCCAATCGTTTTGAGGTAAATTATCAGTTGGGTATTTTATATGGCAGGTTTAAAAACGATTTGCCCAAAGCCAAATATTATTTGCTTCGTGCGCAGGCTATCAATCCAAATGATGCTGCGGTTAATAAAGATTTAGGTGTTGCCTACGGAATGTCGATGCAATACGACTCTTCTCTCGTGTTTTTGAAAAAAGCTGTTGAAATTGATCCCAAAGATTCACAAACATTAGTAAATATTGGTATTACATATCTTAACTTAAATCAAAAAGATGTGGCATTGGATTATTTTCAAAAAGCATCGAAAATTGACCCAAATGTTAAAATCCCAATAGATTTAAATAAATAATGTACCTTTACATCAAATTTTAAAGCGATGCAATTAAACGAACTTACTGCCATAACGCCAATTGATGGGCGATACCGAAAGCAAGTTTCTTATTTGGCAAATTATTTTAGCGAATTTGCACTGATAAAATACAGGTTGTATGTTGAAATTCAGTATTTTATAGCACTCTGTAAAATGCCGTTACCACAGCTTGTTTCATTTGATAGCTCTAAATTTACTGAATTGCTTTCATGGTTTGATAATTTTTCGTTAGAAGATGCTCAACGCATTAAGGATATTGAAAAAACAACGAATCATGATGTAAAAGCTGTAGAATATTTTTTAAAAGAAAAATTTGATGCATGCGGTTTATCATCGTATAAAGAATTTATTCATTTCGGCCTTACTTCTCAAGATATTAACAATACTGCAACGCCTCTATTACTAAAAAAAGCCATGCAGGAGCATTATTTTTCAGCCATTGACGGTCTGGTTGATTCTATAGTTAATTTAGCTGAAGAGTGGAAGCAAATCCCTATGTTGGCGCACACACATGGTCAGCCTGCATCTCCTACACTTTTGGGTAAAGAGCTTATGGTATTTGTTGAACGATTGCATAAGCAATTGGGAATGCTGTATATAATTCCTTATGCAGCTAAATTTGGAGGTGCTACCGGCAATTTTAATGCACATTATGCTGCTTATCCGCAAATTAAATGGGATGAGTTTGCCAATGCCTTTGTTAATCATGTTTTAGATTTGGAACGCTCTCAAACAACTACTCAGATAGAACATTACGATTATTTAGCAGCTTTGTTTGACAATATAAAGCGCATCAATACCATCCTTATTGACTTTTGCCGAGATATTTGGACTTACGTATCCATGAACTATTTTAAACAGCGAATCAATGAAAATGAAGTCGGCTCGTCGGCTATGCCGCATAAAGTGAATCCAATTGATTTCGAAAATGCCGAAGGGAATTTAATGTTGGCAAATGCATTATTTGAATTTTTAAGTGCTAAGCTTCCTATATCACGTCTGCAAAGAGATTTAACCGATTCTACCGTACTTAGAAATATTGGCAGTCCTATTGCTCATTCTATGATAGCCTATAAAAGCATAAACAAAGGATTAAACAAACTGATGGTAAATAAACCCTCGATTGACAATGATTTAAACCAAAACTGGATGGTTGTAGCTGAAGGTATCCAAACGATATTACGACGCGAAGGTATTGAAGGGGCATACGAATCGTTGAAAAAACTTACACGAACCAATAACGTTATTACCAAAGAAGATATCCATACATTTATAGATAAATTAAATATATCGGATGCAATAAAAGCAGAGTTAAAACAGTTGAGTCCGTTTAATTATACTGGTAAACACTAATGAAAAGATTTAAGCAATTATTGATGTATGTTAAGCCCTATTGGGGGAAGGCAATTCTAAACGGTGTATTCAATATTTTAGGCTCTATATCGAGTTTATTTAGCTTGACGATGGTCATTCCATTTTTAGGGATTTTATTCGGAACGCAACCCGCTGTGCACGATTCAATTCCATTTGAATTTTCAATTAATAGCATCCAGCATAATTTTAATTATTTCCTCACTCAAACCATCGAAAATCACGGTGCAGCATCCGCTTTGCTTATTGTAAGCATAATTGTTGTATTAACTTCATTACTGAAAAACTTGTTTATTTTCTTGGCCAACTTCTTTATGGCACCTATTAGAAATGGTGTTATACGTGATATTCGAAATGTACTGTACGATAAAATTCTTCGATTGCCTTTATCTTTTTTTTCTAACGAGAAAAAAGGTGATATTATTACACGCATGTCAAATGATGTGCAGGAAATCGAATGGAGCATTATGAGTTCCATTGAAATGATTTTTCGCGACCCGCTAACAATTGTTATTTATTTGGTTACGCTGTTTTTTATGAGTTATCAGCTTACTTTATTTGCTCTTCTTTTATTGCCCATTACCGCATTGGTTATTGGCAGGGTAGGTAAGGTTTTGCGAAAGCAATCCAATCAGGGTCAGCGAAGAATAGGGGGGATTATCAGTGTTGTGGAAGAAACGTTGAGCGGAATTAGAATAATAAAAGGTTTTAATGCCGAAGATAAAATGAATCAGCGCTTTAAAAGCATGAATCATTTTTATACTCAACTTATGATTAAACTTTTCCGTCGTCGATATTTAGCCTCTCCGTTAAGTGAATTTTTGGGAACGGTAGTATTAGTCTCACTAATGTATTTCGGCGGTACGTTGGTTATAAACAATAAGGCAGAATTAACTTCGCAGGAGTTTATTGCTTATTTGGTTATTTTCTCGCAAATTATCAATCCGGCTAAAGCGTTTTCGCAGGCATACTATAATATTCAAAAAGGAATGGCATCGCTTGACAGAATTGAACAAATATTAAAAGCCGATATAAAAATATACGAAGAAGCCAATGCATTGTCAATCAATCAGTTTCAGCATAGCATCGAGTTTAGAAATGTTAGCTTTAAGTATGAAGAAGAATACGTATTGAAAAATGTTTCCTTTAAAATTGAAAAAGGGAAAACGGTTGCATTGGTAGGTCCTTCAGGAGCAGGAAAATCTACAATTGCCGATTTAATTCCTCGTTTTTTTGATGCTACCGAAGGTGAAATTTTAATAGATAATATTCCGATTAAAAAAATAAAAATTAAAGATTTAAGAGCTTTAATGGGAATTGTTACGCAGCAACCGGTTTTATTCAACGATACCATTTATAGGAATATAGCTTTTGGAGTTGAAGAAACGACGGAGGAAAAGGTCTTAGAAGCAGCAAAAGTTGCCAATGCTTACGATTTTATTATGGAATACCCAAACCATGTCTATACAAACATTGGCGACAGTGGCGATAAATTATCCGGTGGTCAAAAACAGCGTATAAGCATTGCGAGAGCCGTTCTGAAAAATCCTCCCATCCTTATTCTTGACGAGGCAACATCATCGCTCGATACAGAATCAGAACGTTTAGTTCAGGATGCGTTGACAAAGCTTATGCAAAACCGAACTTCGTTGGTTATTGCTCATAGATTATCTACTGTTGTAAATGCTGATTTAATCTTAGTTATAAATAAAGGTGAGGTGATTGAACAAGGAAATCATGAGCAACTTTTAGCATTAAATGGTTTATATAAAAAATTGCATGATATACAAAATCAACATATTATGTTGTAGGAATGGTAGTATTTTATTTATATTTCTTCTTTTATTCTATTCTTGTAAACCTACTTTAATACTTACCAAAGCTACTTCGCAGAGTTGGTGTGTTAAAGAAAAAAATATTAAAGGCGTTAATTACCATATTTTAATAAAATCCAATGCTTCTTATTTAGATGTAAAATTCGATAGCTTAAAAAGCAATGGGATGTTAATAAATGACTACAATTATTCAGTTTTGGGAAAGTCAATTTATGAACAAAAATTCAGTAAAGAAGATACGGTGCTAATAAGCTTTAATAGAATAGGAGTTGAAAAAGCCGAGACTATTACAATATATTATAGCCATAAACACTCTCGTAAGTCGATTAAAGTGTATAATTTCAAGGAATTACGCACTTTATGCCCATGAATATTTTCAGCTTAAAAATTATGTACTTTTGTAAAAAAATAACATCTATGAAATTTTATTTATTTATAACCATAGTTTTTTTTACGATTAGCAACTTGTGTGCTCAAGATATTAAAAAATCGAAGGAGATTGAAGTTGTTCAAGGTAAAAAATACTACATACATGAAGTTCAAAAAAGCGAAACATTGTACAGTATAGCAAAGGCATACGAAGTAAGTGTTGATGTTATTGCCTATGAGAATCCGGATGTTTTTAACGGTTTAAAGCCCGGACAAAAAATTAAAATCCCCATTCAAGCCACTCCGTTTGTTACGAAGGAATATGAAGTCCAAAAAGGAGAAACCCTCTACGGTATAGCTAAAAAAAATAATACAACTATTGAAGAGTTGGTGCAAATGAACCCGGAAGTATCTAATGGAATAAAACCCGGTCAGAAAATCCAACTTCCGGTTCGTAATGTAACATCTGCAGATTATAGAAATGATCAATCACAAGTTTCAGCCAATCTTCCTGCACAAAACTCGAAAGATGTATCGAACGATAAACATAAGGTTCAGAAAGGCGAAACTATTTATGGAATTTGCAAGCAATATGGTATTTCGCAAGAACAATTATTTTCTATGAACCCGGAGCTGAAAAACAACGGACTTAAAGTTGGGCAAGAAATAGTTGTAAAAAAACAACCATCCAAAATACTGGAAAATAAAGTAAATGCAATTGTTAACGATACACCCAAAAACAATATGGATGTATCCAAGGCAGAAACGATTAAATTGGATACCATAAAAAAAGAAAAGCCGATAAAAGATTCAACCATTATTCTAACTAACTGCAGCGAGCAAATTACTTCACCATTAAAAAATGTTAAGGTGGCATTATTTATACCTCTTTTAAATGATGATGCACTGATTGATGAAGAAGACGCATCCACCGACCCGAATTTTAAATTATCGCCCAAGCCATTTATTGAATTTTATGAGGGTTTTTTAATGGCAATTGATTCAATACGAAGACAAGGTTTAAGTGTAGAATTGGTACAATATGAAATAAAACGCGATTCATCAAAAATTAAACAATATTTAAACGACAAAAATTTGCAAGATGCAGATTTAATTATAGGACCTTTTTACGACAATATTTTCGATATGGTAGCAGCTTGGGCTAAAGTAAAACATATTCCTGTTGTAAATCCTATTTCTTCAACAAGCCGTTCCTTATATAGCTATAGCAATGTAATTCAATTAAATACTACATTAAATTCACAATTGTCGCAGGTTACGAAGTATCTGGCAGCTTTCGATTCATTAAATGTTGTAGTAATTCATACCAATTCCTCTGACGATATACAAATTATTAAAATTTACAAAAAACAATACCTTGAATTGCACCGTCCTAATTCGGTGTTAAAAGAGGTCAATTACTCTGCCGGTGGAATAGATGCCGTAGAAAAAGCATTAGACAAACAAAAAGTCAATATAATAGTTGTTACTTCTTCTTCGCAAACCTTTGTTATAAATTTGTTAACCAAGCTCAACGATTTGACCCGCGATTATAAATTGCTGTTATCGTATATGCCTACATGGAAAAAATTCGAGCAAAACATTGAACTTGAACATCTTTTTAATTTGCACACGCACTCTTTTCAGCCTTTTTATGTAGATTATTCCAATCCATTTGTCAAAAACTTTGTACTTGCTTATCGCGATTTGTACAAAATTGAACCGACTAAGTTTAGCTTTTTAGGTTATGATTGCAGTATATACTTTTTGAGTTTATTGCAAAAGTATGGTCGAAACTTTTATAATTGCATTAACGAAATTCAGGTTAATCAGTTAGCTTCTCGTTTTTATTTTGAGAAAAACGGAACACAAGGAGGCTACGAAAACAAGGGCATTTTTATCACCCGATACGATGATAAAGAAAATGAGGTCTTTTTAACCAACTTAATTACGAATAAATTTTTGATGCCATTGGTTATTCAACCTATCGAAATACGAAAGGTAAATGTAATTAAAAAATAAATCACTAAATAGTTTAAACAATTTTCTTGTATTTATAAACAATTTACATTAATTGATTAATATTTTGTAAAATATGACAAAAGTCATTTTTTTACATAAGATCGATTATACTTGCAACAAATTGTAGGGTACCCAAGTACAATTGAAACGAATTTATTAACAATTTAAAAAATGTATTTTTATGAAAAAACTATTTTTTGTAATTTTGGTAGGCGGAATTATGATGACAGCTTGCAAAAAAGAAGAAATAAAAGAAACGAAAGAGAATACTTTAGTACTTTTAAAAAAAAAGATACTGTAATTGATGGATTTAAACGTGAATTGTATTTGAATCTACCATGGTTAAAAAATATTTAAAAGTTATTAATAAAATAGTTTAAAATGATACGGGTTTATTTAACATCGATATTTTTAATTTTTTCCCTTGTTTCTTATGCTCAGAAAAAACAATTTAACGGAATTTATTTCGAAAAAACTAAGACTTACAATTTGAAATATAAAGGAGAGTTTTCTATAAAAAACATACAATACAAGGGAGCTAATAAATTTATAATAAATACCTTTTCTAGTAATAAGTTATTTGTTTTAAATATTGTAAATAGTACAATAGAAATAGAAGATAGCATAGAAATTCAGAATGTTGATATAAATAAAATTCAAGGATTTAATTATATAAATGATGATTCGATTTTTGTTTTATTAGGGACTAAATATGAAGATACAGCTTTAGTTTTAATCAACATTAAAGGTAAAGTTTTAAGAAATAATTATCTTCACAATCCTTCTATTTACAAGATGTATTCCGACTATGGCTTTTATCCGTTATTATATTTTTTTAATAATTTAGTATATTTAAATGGTATAATACCATTTCCGGTTTATTATGTGCCATTTACTCGAAACAAATTTGCAAGTGAATCATTTATGGAGCATAAAACTCCTTTAGTTGCTTTTTATGATTTAAAATCTGATAGTTTAATGTTTGTTGATAAAATATGGTATCCATTTATAAAAAAAGATTTATTTTATCCTGATAATTGCAGATACATTAGTTTATCAAGAACATTTGATTATAATTTATTAATAACATATCCATATTTGTCAAGTTTCACAAGGTTGTTTATGATAACTTAATTGCAAAGATAAAA
>DAOOWN010000001.1:74891-103683 GCA_035371305.1 Bacteroidales bacterium | reverse complement strand
TTTGATAGACCTGTCAATAATATTAAAATTAATTTGGCCTAAATGCACAACGGGTGATAAGAGTTCATTTTATTGATATATTGTCTTTTAAATTGTGAATAAAATCGTTGAATAAAAATATAGCTAATGCTGCATTTACTTTTAAAGTATTTGTAAACTTGCATCCGTTATGAGTTTTGATTTTCATTTTGACAACGTAGTTTTATTTACAGGAATTGGTTGGCTTCTAACAGCTTTAATACAGTTGTTTTATTACTTATTTTTTTACATTCGTATTGCCAAAAAGCCCGAAATAAATCCGAATCATTTACCTCCCACTTCTGTAATCATTTGCGCTCGCAACGAAGAAGAAAATTTAAAAAAACACTTGCCCTCTATTTTAAATCAGAATTACCCTCAGTACGAGGTTATTGTTGTTAATGACGCATCCGAAGACGACAGTGTCTGGGTTTTAGAAGGTTTGGCAAAACAATATCCTCACCTTAAAGTATCTACAATAAAAAAAGACGAAAAATTTAACCACAACAAAAAGTTGGCAGTAACCATCGGCATAAAAGCTGCAACTTACGAGCATTTGTTATTTACAGATGCCGATTGCGAAACAATATCGCCCGAATGGATACGTCAAATGATGCAAACATATAAACCGCAAACAGAAATAGTGTTGGGTTATGGTGGTTATACAAAGACAAAAGGATTTCTAAATAAGCTCATTCGCTTCGACAGCTTGTTTATAGCCATGCAGTATTTTGGTTTTGCAAAGGCCGGCATTCCATATATGGGAGTAGGCAGAAATCTATCCTATAAAAAATCGTTATTCTTCAAAAATAAAGGATTTGCCAACCACGCATCGTTGCAATCGGGCGACGACGATTTATTTGTTAACGAAACTGCAACCAAACAAAACACCGAAATAAACACCTCAGCCCATACACGCAGCGAAGCAAAAAAATCGTTTTCACTTTGGATTTTACAAAAAAAGAGACATCAAAGCACTTTTAAACGCTATAAAAAAAGTCATCAGTTTTTATTGAGCTTAGAACCTATTAGCAGAGCATTATTTTATTTGCTTATACCGGCACTGTTAATCATCGACCTAAAAACCTATCCTATAGTTGTTGCTGTATTTATAGTACGACTAATTATTTTAGTTTTAACATATTATTTTTCGACAAAAACTTTGAAAGAACAAGATTTATTATTACTTTCGCCCCTGTTTGATATAGTATATTTATTTATTGACCTTATAATTAAATTATCAAGAAACCCACATCAGCAGAATAAATGGAAATAAGTCCCAATTTAAGCAACAAAGCATTACAAGACTACGTGTTAGTTCAGCAAGCCATTAAGGGCGATGAGAAATCGTTTGCTGAACTTATGGGTAGATACCGCGATTCTATATACTTTATGCTATTAAAAATGGTAGCCAATAAAGTAGATGCAGAAGACCTAACCATTGAGGCATTTACAAAAGCATTCAGAAATTTATCACAATACTCGCCCAGCTTTGCTTTTAGCACATGGCTTTTTAAAATAGCTACCAACAACTGCATTGATTTTTTACGAAAAAAGAAAACCGATATCATTTCAATAGATGGTCCTCCGGCAGAGGGAAGCGACATGGACACTTCCATCGCCTTACCATCCGATACATTAGACCCGGAAGAAGAACTCATACGTGAACAAAAATTTATCTTGATGCGCGATGTGGTAGAAAAACTCAAACCCCGCTATCGCATGCTCATAGAACTAAGATACTTTAAAGAATATTCGTACGAAGAAATTTCGGCTGAATTAGAAATCCCCATAGGAACCGTTAAAGCTCAGTTGTTTCGTGCACGAGAACTACTGTACCTTATTATAAAAAAATCAAAAGATAAGATTTAGTCCATCATGGATAATATTTTGCAGTATTTTCCGAATATTACTGCACAACAAAAAAAGCAATTTGAACAGTTGCAACCTTTGTATGGCGATTGGAACTCAAAAATAAATGTGATATCGCGAAAAGATATTGAGCATTTGTACGAACGTCATATTTTACATTCTCTTTCCATCGCAGCTTTTTTTAAATTCCAGAACGAATCCTTCTTAGACGTAGGTACGGGCGGTGGTTTCCCCGGAATACCCTTAGCCATCCTTTTCCCAAATTGCACATTTACGCTGCTAGATTCGATTGGAAAAAAAATTAAGGTCGTGCAAGAGGTTGCAGATGCCTTAGAACTAAAAAATGTAAAAGCCATACACATCAATGTAAAAGAACACAAAACCCATTACGATTATATTATCAGCCGGGCAGTATGCGACTTTAATCAATTTATTGGGTTAACGGCCAAAAATTTAAAACCGACTTCATCCATAATTTATTTAAAAGGAGGAGACTTAAGCGAAGAGTTAAAAAAATATAGTTCTAAAGTTGTCGTTTACAATATTTTTGAAAAGTTTCCGCTACCTTTTTTTGAGACAAAAAAAATTGTATGGTTAAAATCTAAGCATGTTTAACAATAATAGATAAAAAAAATAATGTACTTTTGAAAAATTTTTTACTCTATGAATAAAATTTCTTTTAACCAAGCAGGTAAGTATTTTTTACCGGTAATTGCATTCTTAATTTTAACATTTGCTTACTTTTCTCCCATTTTGCAGGGTAAAAGACTTCAACAAAGCGATGTGTCGAATTACTATGGCATGTCAAAAGAGGCAACCGACTATCAAGAAAAAACCGGTGAGATAGCTCTTTGGACCAACAGCATGTTTGGTGGAATGCCTACTTATCTTATTATTAACGTAGCTCAAAAAAATCTTTGGAAATATGCACATCAAATTTTTTCGTTAAACGGATTTAAACCGGTTGGAATGTTATTTTTATACTTTCTTGGCTTTTATATTGCACTTTTGCTTCTTGGTTTTAAACCATTACTCAGTTTTGCAGGTTCGCTGGCTTATGCCTTTTCGTCTTATTTTTTAATAATTCTGGAGCCCGGACATATAACCAAAGCCTTAGCCATTGGCTATTTACCCGTTATTATTGCCTCCGTTTACATTGCTTATAAATCAAAACCCTTCGTTGGCTCAGTTATCTTTGGCATCTTTCTTACCTTGCAGCTTATGGTCAACCACTTACAAATCACTTATTATACATTTCTCATTGTTCTGGTTTTTATGCTTTTCGAAATTATTTCGGTTATAAAAAACAAAGCATATAAATCGTTTATAAAAACCTCCGTTATGCTTGGCATTGCAGCATTATTAGCCGTTGGCAGCAATATAACCAATTTGTGGCTAACTTATGAATACGGGAAATATTCGACACGTGGTCCCTCTGAACTAACGGCAAACAAAGAAAATAAAACTTCGGGACTTGATAAAGACTATGCCACAGCTTGGAGTTACGGAGTTGACGAAACCCTAACGTTGCTTATTCCGGATGCAAAAGGTGGAGCTTCATATACTAAGATGAGCGAAAGCAGCAACACTTATCAATATTTCAAAAATCAATACGGAAGTGCGCAAGCAGACCAAATTTGCAAGCAAATACCTACATACTGGGGAACACAGCCTTTTACCAGTGGCCCGGTATATGTGGGTGCCGTTGTTTTCTTTCTGTTTTTGCTTGGAATGTTTTATTTAAAAGGATGGTTTAAATGGTGGATGCTTTTAGCAACCGTCTTTTCTATCATGCTTGCATGGGGTAAGAATTTCATGCCCCTAACGAACTTTTTCTTCGATCATTTTCCCGGTTATGATAAGTTCAGAACTGTTTCGATGATTTTAGTAATAGCAGAATTTACCATGCCTTTTCTTGCCATTTATACCTTATATGAATTACTTACACAACCCCTCAACAAAGAACGTTTATTAAAAGCACTAAAATGGTCAGTTGGTATTTTAGGTGGGATTTGCCTTATATTGGTTTTAATGCCGGGAATGTTTTTTGATTTCAATGCTACCGTTGATGGCGATTTGGCTAAAGCAGGTTATCCCGTTTCAGATATTATTTCAGACAGAGAAAGTATGTTTAGGTCTGACGCTTTCCGCTCGTTAATTTTTATCATCATTTCGGCAGTAATTATATATTTCTTATTAAAAGAAAAAATTAAACAAAAGTGGGTAATAATAGCATTTTCATTGCTCTTTTTAATTGATTTATGGCCGGTAAACAAACGTTATGTACACGATGAAATGTTTGTAGAAGCCAGCAAAGCCAAAGAACCCTTTAGACCTAGCAATGCCGATTTGCAAATACTTCAAGACAAAGATCCCTATTATCGTGTTTTAAATGTTGCCGTCAACACATTTAACGATGCCAGTACCTCCTATTTTCACAAATCAATAGGTGGTTACCACGGAGCAAAAATGAAACGCTACCAAGAACTGATTGAGAACCAAATTGCAAAGAACAATTACCACGTTTTAAACATGCTCAATACAAAATATATTATCTTTCCTGGACAGGATCAACAGCCTGCAGCTCAATACAATCCCGAGGCTCTTGGCAATGCATGGTTTGTTTCGGCATATAAAATAGTTGCAAATGCCGACAGCGAAATGGCAGCACTTAAAGACTTTAAACCCGATTCCATTGCTATTGTCGATAAACGTTTTGAATCGGAACTCAAAAGCTTTACATTTGCTAATGACAGCAATGCAAGCATTAAGCTAACACACTATTCGCCCAACAAGTTAACCTATGCTTATAAAGCTCAAAGCCCGCAATTTACTGTTTTCTCAGAAATTTATTATGACAAAGGTTGGAATCTCTATATTGATGGAAAACCATCATCTTATTTTAGAGTTAATTACGTACTTCGTGCAGCTATTCTACCTCAGGGAGAACATCAAATTGAGTTTGTTTTTGAACCAAAAGCCTACTTCATAGGAGAAAAGATTTCTTTAGCAAGTTCTTTGTTGCTTCTTCTGGTCTCTATTTTTATGGTTTATAAGGAATTTTTTAAAAAAAATAATTAAAAACAGGAAAGATTGATAAAAGTTAATTTTATATCGCTTTTACGACGCTTTGCACTTCCAATCACCATTTACTTTGTTGGTGTAATTGCATTACTTACAATTATTTATCAAGAAAAAAAGCAATATTTATTAAAAGACGTCGATCAAACTCTTCTAAATGCCATTAACTCTATTCAATATGCATTGCCAAACGATTTTCATGATAGAGCTACCGACTCTTTGGCTATAACCCCCGAAGAAGATTGGTCGAATATAAAAAAACTCTCGTTACTTGCAAAACAAGTTAAGGTTACTTTTTTATATACACTAATTATAAGAGATGGGAAAGCATATTTTACTTCTTGTTCTACAAATAATTTTGAACTTCAACATAAAACATCTGTTCGTTACTTTACCGAATACGATGAAGCCTCAAGCAACTTAAAAAAACTTCCGGTTACCAACTCCATTCTATTTGAAACCACAACAGATAAATGGGGAACTTTTCGCTCTGCCCTAAAACCCATCTACTCACCAAAAGGAAATATTTATATTGTCGGCGCAGATATTTCTATTGACGAAATTGAACAAAAACTTTCCAACGAGCTATTCTATCTTATTTTATCCGGACTCTTGCTTACATTACTTTTTATACCAACTGTTATTCAGATAATTAGAATTGATAAGCGCATTTCCGATTTTTTAAAACGCAAAATTGAGGAACGTACAGCTGAACTTTCCAAAGAGCTTATAAATCACAAACAAACAACCGTAAAACTTGAAAAAGCATTAAAAGAAAAAGAAGAATTTGCCATTAAAGCTAAGGAAGCCTTAGACTCAAAAGTAAATCTAATTACAACGATAAGCCATGAACTTAGAACCCCATTAAACGTTATAATAGGAATAAATACTCTCTTGTCGCAAACACAATTAAACAACGAACAAAAAGATTATTGTTCAACCATTAATAATGCGGCACATCAAATAATAAAACTTATTGAAGAGGCAATGCAAGTTTACTACTCGCAACCCGAAAGAATCAATCTAGAACTAAGCCTTTTTGAAATTAATGATTTACTTATGCAAATTATGAGTCAATACTCACAAGTATTGCGTCATAAGAAACTAACCATCGAATACACAATTGACGAACGAATCCCCACGCATTTAATTGGCGATATAAGCTTTATACGGCAAATTCTCTTTAATTTAGTTAATAATTCCATCAAATTCTCCGAAAATGGAGTTATAAAAATAGATGTTCAATTTGAAGAAGTAGAAGCAAACGAAAATAAAGTTATTGTACTATTTAAAATAAGCGACAATGGAATAGGGATAGAAGAAGACCAACAAAAGAAAATATTAAAAGCATTAAACGATGACGATCTCTTTAACAAATCCTCCGGATTAGGATTAGGTCTCACACTTTGCAAACATCTTTCTAAAATGCTTGGCGCTTCAATCTGGTTCAAAAGCGAAAAAAACAAAGGGACTGAATTCTTTTTCAGACTAGCATTAGGTGTTGGAACAGCCATAAAGAACCCGCACGATTTGCCTCTTATACCCGAAGATGCAAAAACCAAAGCATTAAAGAAAGATCATTTTCATATTTTACTTGCCGAAGATAATGAACTTAATGTAAAAGTTGCCTTACGCTCGCTCGAAAAATATAAACACGAAATAAGTGTTGCCAAAAATGGAAAAGAAGTAATAACACTGCTTAAAAACAATCAATTTGATATTATTCTTATGGATATCGAAATGCCAGAAATGAATGGCCTCGAGGCAGCAGCTTTTATTCGAAACCATCCCGAAGAAGTAGGACATATTAATGTCCCTATTATAGCACTTACAGCTCATGCAACTCCCGAAATGCAAAATAATTGTAAGCAAGTAGGAATTCATCATTTCGTTGTAAAACCTATAAACTTTAATGATTTAAATAATCTTATTCATCAGTTGATAAACCATTTATAAAATACACTTCTCATTTTTTCGGTGCTGTAAAATAAAAATCGTTGCATTTTTAAAATAAAAAAACTAAGTTTGTCCAATTACAAATAAAAATGGTTTTGAAAAAGTATATTTTTATTGCGATTTTTGTCATTAGCAGTCATTTTTCGATTGCTCAGCGATTTGGTATTGGAGCTTCGGCTATTTATAATTTTCAAACTGAAAGTTTTGCAGGAGGTCTAAGAGCAGAATTCCCCATGGGCACTTTTAGTATCGTACCTCAAATTGCTTATTATCCTGCATTTAATAAAATCAACGAATATTATTTAGGGGTGGCAATGCATCAAAACCTTTTTCCTTTGAGCAATTGGACCGTTTATGCGTTAGTTCATGGAGGATACAATGGATGGAGTAACTACGAAACGTCGAATTTAGAAAATGCTAAATATTCAAACTGGGATTTAGAAGGAGGAATCGGCATAAAAACCAATCGCTGTTTCAGACCATTTTTAGAGTATCGTTACAATTTAAAGTGGAAAGAAACAAACCTTCATTTCGGATTTATGTACTTTTTTCACTGCAAAAACGGGAAACGATTTGGCTCGGGAGGAGGTGGAAAATCAAGATCCGGACATTGCAACGCCTATGATTAATTTTGCGTCATAATAAATAAAAATTAAATATGAAAACAGTAATCCCCTTTATAGCTGCAATAACGTTTAGTTCATTTTTCTTTGTTCAATGCTCAAAAGACCGAATTGAACAAAAACAACAAATTAATGAATATGAGCCCATCAACAATTATTTTGACACAAAAAAACAAGAAGAGCAAGAATTTGTAATTGACACAAATGGACAAGGACCAATAATTGGTAATCAGGGGACTAAAATTTGGTGCGACAAATCAAAACTTATGTATCCCAATGGAGATAGTGTATATTATCCATACACGGTAAAATTAGTTGAACTTTACACTCCTAAAGATATGATTTATTACCAAATGCCGACTGTTGCAAGCGGAAATTTGTTAACCACCGGTGGCGAAGTTAGAATTCGTGCATTTAAAAACGGACAAGAATTGGTATTACGACCTAATAAAACGTGGACGGTAGAAATGCCCAATTCGACCCCACTATCAGGAATGAATATATATTACGGAACGATTAATTCTAATATTGTAAATTGGATTCAAAACCCGAATGAATTTTTTACGACAACAAGCTATGGATACGTGGGCGAAATATCAAGATTGGGATGGATTGGATGTGGTAAGTTAGCCGTATTAACAGGCACTTCGTTTTCAAACTTCACATTTTCTTCAACAACAGATAATCTTCAAAATGTAGCTATTTTTATGTACTACCATAACTTAAAAAGCTTAATGCAAGTTTACAACCAATCATCCGGCAATGCACCTGTCGGAGATACCGTTAAAATTGTAATGATGGGAATAAACAGCAGCCAACAACTTTATTACTTCTATCAAAAAATGCCGGTTAGTTCTACCAACACTCAGCTAAACATTAGCTTGTCGCCCATAACAGATGCCTCCATGACAGCAATTTTAGACAGCCTGTAAATATAGATGCGTATAAATAATAATTGGTTGCTAAATGAAGTTTATTACCTTTGTTTCTTAAACCATTTGAACAAAATTTACATTAAAAATGAATAAAACAGCTGTCTTTCCCGGTTCATTCGATCCTATAACCAAAGGACACGAATCGGTCATTCGCAGAGCCTTGCCATTATTCGACAAGCTTTATATTGCCATTGGTATTAACGAAGAAAAAAAAACACCTTACTTCCCCATTGAAAAACGTCTTAAATGGATTAAACAAGTTTTTGCAAATGAGCCAAAAATTGAAGTTGTTACTTATCAGGGATTAACCGTTGACTTCTGCAAAAACATAGGGGCATCATTTATTTTACGTGGTTTACGAACAAGTGCCGATTTCGAATATGAACGTGCCATTGCTCAAACCAATCGATTTTTAAATAATGGAATTGAAACCGTTTTTATGCTAACTGTTCCTGAGTTTACACCCATTAACAGCACCATTGTTCGAGAAATACTAAAATATGGAGGAGATGCAAGCCGTTTTGTACCGGAAGGAATCAACCTGTATGAATAAACGATGGTATTATACTTTAGCTTTTTTTATTGCTTTTTTTGCTTCACAAGCTCAAAAGTCTGCTATTTCTTTTGTAAATAAAACATATAGCGGCGACACCCTTTTTCTGCTTAAAGAAAAAGATTTTATTACTGGTCAACTGGATACGATTTATTCTTCAAAAGTAAATAAAAACGGCGAATGGAAAGCTGTTTTACAACTATCTGAACCTATATTTGTTCGGTTGCCATTGTATCGCAATGAGGTTTGGCTCTGTGTTGAGCCCAACAAATCATACCAAATAAAAATACCCAACAAACAACTCCTTTCCATCGAAGATTCATTAAACACTTTTTTTCAGCCGCTTATTTTCTATGCATCCATTCTTAACATGGACTCTTCTGCATGCAACGAAGCCATAAGTCGTTTAGATTATTCTATCGACACACTTTACCAAAAACACATTCGGAATATCCATTTCAAAATAAAAAGAAAAACAGTCGATTCATTGGTTAATGTTTTAAAAAATCAATATGAATATGCTTCATCCAATTATTTCAAATCCTATCTATTTTATAAAATCGCCATGCTTAAATTTTTATCGTACGAACGCGAACAAAATTTTATTATAAAATATTACTTCAACGACCAACCTGTTTTATTAAATAACATTGCTTATAACGAACTTTTTAATCAAACCTTTTCCGATTTTCTGTCATACTATGCAGCCACTCATTGGGGCGAAGGGATAAAAGATGCCATTGATAAATATAAAAGCCCCACTGAACTCAGACGAGTTTTTAAAAAGAATCCTGCATTTACCAACGACACGTTGATTGATTTAGTGATTTTAAAAGGCTTACACGATGTACCCTACAGCAACGACATGCCCAATAAAATAAAATTCTCGGCACAAGCCGTTAAAACGGTCTTAGACTCGATGATTTTATTTGCCAAAACAAAAGAATTGAAGCAAATAGCAATAAATATTAAAAACAAATTGAAAAACGAAGAAATCAATGTTGCATTTGAAGATTATCCATTTAAAACCGCCGATGGAGAAGAAATATATTTACGTAACTATAAAGGCAAGTACGTATATGTAATGATTGCCGACTTCAGATCGTATGAATTCTTAACCTTTTTAAAACAAGAGAAAGCAAGTCTGGAGCGATTTTCAGAAAAACTAAAAATCGTTAACATTGTTCTATATCCCCAAAAAGAGAAGCTTAGAGAAATGATTAAAGATCAGAAACTAAGCGGACAATTTCTGTTTTGCGAAGACGAAACAGCCTTTAAACATCAACTTAAAATTAGAGCCTTGCCCCTATTTATGATTTGGGGTCCAAACGGAAAAATAATTAATAACAATGCTTCATCTCCGGATGAACGCATAATACCTTATTTAATGCAGATTATAAAAGATTAATTTTTTTCTTGTACCTTTGCAAAAATGTAGAAATATATGAAGACAAAACAGGAAATAGTCGAAAATTGGCTACCACGCTACACCGGTAGAGCTTTAGATAATTTTACCCCATATATTATATTAACCAATTTTAATCATTACGTTGAACTATTTGCAAATTGGTATAATGTGCCTATAATAGGACAAGACAGGAACATGCCCAATGCCAGTGCAAATGGAATAACCATCATTAACTTTGGAATGGGTAGCCCTAATGCAGCTACCATAATGGACCTTTTAAGTGCCATTAATCCTAAAGCGGTATTGTTTTTAGGCAAATGCGGAGGATTAAAAGCAAAAAATAAATTAGGCGATCTTATTTTACCCATTGCTGCCATACGAAGCGAAGGAACGTCCAACGACTACCTTCCACCCGAAATTCCGGCATTGCCGGCTTTCTCGCTACAAAGAGCTGTGTCGTCAACCATACGCGATCATGGCAGAGATTATTGGACAGGTGTTGTATTTACAACCAACAAGCGCGTTTGGGAATACGACGATCGCTTTAAACTATACCTCGAAAAAACACGAGCAATGGCTATTGATATGGAAACAGCCACTATTTTTGTAGTTGGTTTTGCAAATGGAATCCCATCCGGAGCCTTATTGCTTGTTTCGGACCAACCCATGATTTCAACCGGAATAAAGACCGAAGCTTCGGATAAATTTGTAACCGAAAAATTTGTCGAAGACCACCTAAAAATTGGTATTGATGCACTAAAAGAACTCCAAGACGAAGGAAAATCTGTAAAACATCTACGTTTTGACGATTAAATGGTATGGCTGCATTAACTTACGAACAATTAATTGAAGAGCTAAAAAAGCAAATCTACAAGCCCATCTATTTTTTAATGGGCGAAGAGCCCTATTTTATTGATGCCATTTCTGATTATATTGAGGAAAATGTTCTAAATGAAGCCGAAAAATCATTTAATCTTACGGTAGCATATGGCAAAGACACCGACTTAGCTTCGATTGTTTCGTTAGCTAAACGATATCCGATGATGTCAAACTACCAGGTTGTAATTATAAAAGAAGCACAAAACATTAAAAACCTCGATGCCAGTGAAGTGGGAAAAAAAATAAATCCCCTGCTCAGCTATCTTCAACAACCCCTTAGCTCTACCATTTTAGTTGTTTGCTACAAAGGCAAAAAACTCGAAAAAAACAGAAAGATATACAAAGCTATAGAAAAATGCGGAGTCATTTTTGAATCAAAAAAAATTTACGAAACAAAACTACCAGCATGGATTATCAATCAGTTTAAACTAAGAGGCAAAACCATAGAACCCAAAGCAGCAAATTTAATGGCAGATTTTATCGGAAATAATCTGTCTTCCATCATCAACGAAATAAACAAACTTCTTATTTTTCTCGAAAACGAAAAAGAAATTAACGTTGCTCATATTGAAAAACTCATAGGTATCAGTAAAGACTTTAATAATACAGAACTCCTTAAAGCAATCGGAACCAAAAACATTACTCAAGCAAACAGAATTTTACTATATTTTCAATCCGATCCACGCCAACACCCCGTTCAACAAACCATCGTTTGGCTGTTTGAATACTTTTCAAAAGTTATATTATACAAAGATTTTCAAAACCTTTCCGACAACGAAATTTCTTCAAAAATTGGCGTTCCTCCATACTTTTTAGACGATTATAAAAACGCAGCTAAACTCTATCCACGCAATCAGCTCATTCAAAATATACACATCATCAGGGAATACGACATGAAATCGAAAGGAGTTGACTCGGTTGCCGATGGACATGAATTGTTAAAAGAAATGGTTTACAAAATAATGTACGGAATATAAAAATACCTATATTTGTAATATGACAAAGAAACTTTTTTTTAGCTTTATTGTTGCCATTTTCTTATTTTCATGTACAAAATACGAAGATGGACCCTTGTTTACATTTCGTTCTAAAACAAAAAGAATAGCACATTCGTGGGAGTATGCAGCCATAATATATACCGAAACAGGTATTAGCGTTACAACAAACTTACCCCAAACCATCTATACTTTTAATAGCGACGGGAAATACGAAGAAAGCACTGGATATTCCGGAACTTGGAAATTTAAAGGTGATATTGAACTCGAAATTACAAAATCAAAACTCGGAGATTCTACACAAACTCAGACATGGGAAATTACTCGTTTGTCTAACAAAGAGTTATGGCTTCGATACAACAAAGTCGATCATCACTTCAAAACAAAGTAATTTTACCAAATATACAATAACAACAACCATTTGTAAAGTCAAACCTACCAACTACACAATAACAACGTAGTTTGTAAAAATGCTGTTTGTCTTAGTAAAATAACTGTTTTACCTTTGTTGAACCTAGCATTGCAAAAAGGGCAGAGAAAAACGTTGTTGGACTTCGCTCTTTTTTTTTTCACTAAATTTGTTTAGTTTTGTAAAGAAAAAACAACAGAACCATGAAAAAAATAGTTTTTTTAAGCATTTTTATGTTTTTATCATTATTATCTTTTAATCAGACGGAACAAAATTATTCCACTTTTTTTAACGAAGCTTACTTAACGTATCCCGATGTACCCAAAGGATACCTGGAAGCGATTGCTTGGGCAAACACACATATTGACCATAAAACAACCGAAAATACAAAACCCAGCGATACGGGCATGCCTTTTGGTTGGACAGTATTTTATTTGGTCGAAGACGGCAAAGGATGGTTTAAAAATAACTTAAAGTTCGTTGCAACCTTATCCGAAATACCTGCCGAAACAATTAAATGGAATCCCCGAATAGCTATTTTAGCCTATGCAAAAGCTTACCATTCCTTAATCCTGCAAAACAACATATACTCAGTTAGTTTAAAAGACCATATCCCTATTTTACAGCAACTTACCTATTTGCCTCAAGATGCTAATAATGCTACCCTCGATTACGCATTTTATTCGTATATCTATGAATTGGTTCAGTTTCTTAACAACGAAGACCATCAACAGAAGTTCCATTTTCCCGCTTATCAAATCGATTTAAAAGAAATTGTGGGGGCTCAAAATGCAAAAGTATTAACCTCTCCCAAAATACAAATCACTGAGCATGGAATAATTTCCGAAGACAAAACCCCATATGAACCTATGTCAAAGGCTGCCTGCCCCGATTACAATGTGTCATGGTGCTCTTGGATTGCTTCTCCAAATTTCAGCTCCAGAAGCGGAACTGCCATTACAAATGTTATTATGCACACGGTACAAGGAAGTTATTCTGGATGCATCAGTTGGTTTCAAAATACAAGTGCTCAAGCTTCTACACATTATGTTGTTCGAAGCAGCGATGGACAATTAACGCAAATGGTGTTAGAATCGGACAAAGCATGGCATGTCGGCTCAGAAAATCCTTATACCGTTGGGTATGAGCACGAAGGATATGTTGAGCAAAACACATGGTACACCATGCCCATGTATCAACGCTCTGCCGATTTAACACGAGATATTTGTCAAGCTTATGGCATTAACACACACCGCATGTTTTACAGAGACACGTTAGACGACGGTACTGCCCTTGATTATGGACTACATGTTTTGGCTGGAAGCAGTTATTGCACTAAAATATCAGGACATCAGCATTTACCCAATCAAACCCACACCGACCCGGGACCCTACTGGACATGGGACACCTACTACAAGCTCGTAAACAACAATCCCACCATTACAACCCTTACCGCCGCTTCCGGAACATTTTACGATAGCGGAGGAGCATCGGGAAATTATGGCGATGATGAGCGAAAAGTTTGGGTTATACAGCCTACAGGAGCCTCGCAGGTTACTCTGACATTTACAAGTTTTAATGTTGAAGCAAACTACGACTTTATGTACATCTATGACGGACCATCGGTTTGGTCGCCACGAATCGGCAGATATAACACTCAAAGTCCCGGTACCATTACTTCAACCGGAGGTGCTCTTACTATAGAATTCCGTTCCGATTGTGCTACAAATGCCGCAGGTTGGGCAGCTAACTGGTCGTCTGTTTCGCCGGATAATGTTGCACCCACAACCTCTATTTCGACTACCGGAAATTGGAAAACACAAGACTTTACTGCCGATTTTAATGATAACGACAACATCGCAGTAGAAAAATCTTTTTACCAAGTGCTTGATTTCGATGGACAATACTGGGGAGCCAATGCCAATAGAGGTTTCTTCGGTGATAATTTTGATATATTACAACCTCATTGGAATATATATGCAGGAACGTGGACAGCTAACAACGGCGAACTAACTCAAACCGACGAAAATGCCACTAACAGCAATATTTATGCTGCACTTAATCAAACTTTATCCAATCGCTACTTGTATCAATTTAGAGCAAAAGTTAGCGGAAGTGGAAGCAATAAACGTTTTGGATTTCATTTCTTCTGCGACGATGCCAATTATACCAACCGACATAATTCATATTTTATTTGGTTTAGAGTTGAAGACCAGCAACTTCAATTTTACAAAGTTGTAAATGACACTTTTACACTACAAAATACCGTATCGAACGTTGTAACCAATACCGGTCAATGGTACGATTTTAAAATAACCTACGACAGAGTAACAGGCAGAATAGCCGTATGGCGCGATAATGTATATATGGGAAGCTGGACAGACCCTTCGCCTTATAGCACAAATGGAAACTATATTAGCTTTAGAACAGGTAATGCGGCATTAAATGTTGACGAGTTAAAAGTATATCGTTCGCGTTACCCCCAAGTTACCGTAACAATGGGAGACAACACCAAAGATATTCGCTATCAAAATCCTAATCCATCAACTTTTGGAGCTAAAATAAAATCCATTGTTGTGGATGCGAACAATAATCTATCGTCTATTGCTTATCATGATTTAAACGTTGACTGGACACCACCCCAAGTGTTTACTATTAATGATGGTGTCTCAACCGATGTAGATACGGTTTATAGCAATTCTACTGTTTTTGCTAATTGGCAAGCAGCCATTGACCCAAATTCAGGCATTCAAGAATATTTCTATGCATTGGGAACAACACAGGGTGGAACAGATATTATAAACTGGACTTCTACGGGGCAGAACACTTCAATAACCATCAATGGCCTGAATTTAACGTTTGGCAACACCTATTATTTTAGTATGAAAGCCGTAAATTATGCCGGATTAACCTCATCGGTTATCTCTTCCGATGGGTTCACCGTTAGTTCGCTAAATTACCCTATGGCAAATTTCTCCACTGTTGAAGACACTGTTTATTTACCTAATGCAACCGTTTTATTTATCAATCAGAGCCAAAATGCAACTTCTTACTTATGGGATTTTGGCGATGGAGGAAGTTCAACACAAGTAAATCCCTGGCATCAATATACACAAACCGGAACTTATACGGTAAGCTTAATTGCCATGAATCCTCCCCTGCCCAACGACACCCTTGTTATGACAAATTATATTACTGTATTAAACGGCCAACATGCTCCTTCTGCAACCATTGCTACCCACCTTTACCCCAATCCTTTCAATGAAACAATATATCTCACCTTTTCAACAGATTTTTCCGGAACAATTGAAATTCAAGACTTGTCGGGAAAAAGCCTAGCACAAAAAACAATAGTTGATAAACCTTCTTTTGAGTTTACAGGTTTAAAATCTTTATCAAAAGGCACTTACTTATTAAAATTATTTGACGTTAAACACCACCTATTATTGACCCAATTAGTAATAAAGGAGTAAACATCTAAAACGAAACCTATTGTCAGGGGCCGTTGCTTATTAATAGTATAATGTTTTTTTGTTGTCATTTCAACTATTCTGAGCAAAGCAAAAACACAGTAATGTGTTATTTTGATTATGAAACGAGCGTCTTCTTTTACCAATAGTTAAACAAAAAAGAGGCTGCCCTTATGAGACAGCCTCTTTTATTTATTTTATTTTGTTTTATATTTACATGCAGTTAGTTTTTACATGTAAAATAGGTTCTTTGTTTATAAAAAAATAGCAGCGTTAGCTATTATTCTGTCTTAGAAAACTGGTAATTTTATTTGACCAAGAAAAATAAGTTACACGCTCACGTCATGGCGTGGGCTTAACTTATTTTGGTCAAGGGTATACCAGTACCTCTAAGATAAAACGGTTATTGTCCCACGCTACTTGTTTAAAGTAAAGCGCCTTAGGGACAGAGGCAACCTAAAACAATTTTTTATGAAAAAATTTTTTTGTTTTCATTAGTTTGTGCAGCAATCTCTGTCCATGCACAATTAAAAGTAATCAGTACCGGTAATGTCGGTGCCAAAACAACTAATCCTTTGTCAGCTTTTCAAATCAACGACAGTTACATTAAAACAGCTTTTGGCTCTGCCAACAATGCCAGTTTAAACTGGGGTACTTCGTACATTGGTTTTAATGCAGTACGTCAAAGCAACGGCACATGGCTATCCAACAAAGACGGTTCGTCAGCCAATGGCGGAAGTATTATTTACGGAGCGTTAGACGGTTCTATCTATTTTGTCCCCATAGCAAGTACCGGAAATACTGACCAGACCAACTCCGACGCCACCATATACTCCCAAAAAGCTATGGTTATTTCAGGAAATAAAAATATTGGTATAGGTATTAATACACCAAATACATTACTCCATATTCATTCAAATACTGGCTATTCTAAATCAATTCAAATAACTAATACTTCAACAGGTACAACAAATTCCGATGGATTTATAATACGTTCAGGTTTTACAAATAATAACGATATTGAACTTATAAATCAAGAAGCTACTGGCAGTATTTTTTTATACACAGCCAATAGTAAAAGAATTGCCATCGATCCAAACGGAAATCTTGGGATTGGTATAAGCCAACCTTTATATAAAGTACATGTCGAATATAATGATGTTTTACCAGGCATATATATAAATAAATCAAACACTACGAGCAATGCCATGAATATTGTATCAAGTATTAACGCTAACTTGACAAAATCAATAATTTCAATTAATAATGGCACTTCAAATTTTTGTGTTTGGGGAGATGGACAGGTAAATGTCGGTGGTGTATATCATGATAACAATTATAAATTAACTGTTTATGGTTCAGCTTATGCTTCAGGTGTATTTTATTCGGGTTCAGACATTCATTTCAAACAAAATATTACATCTATAGACAACCCAATAGATAAACTTAACCAAATCAATGGTAAAAGATACCAATACAATGTACAATCATTTCCTGATAAAAATTTCCCACAAGGCTTTTCATACGGCGTCATAGCACAGGAAGTACAAACCGTACTGCCAGAACTTGTTCAGGCCGACTCAGCAGGCTACCTTGCCGTAAACTACGACGGACTCATTCCGATTATCATTGAAGCAGTTAAAGAGCAACAAAAAACAATTAAAGAACAACAAGAACAAATCAATACATTAAAAGACGAACTTTCTTCTTGTTGCTCCAACGGTAAAACTAAAGATATGATGATAAACAACAGTAATACAAGCAGCGAAAATAGCAAAAACGCATATCTCCTACAAAACATTCCTAATCCCTTCACAGCCAAAACAATCATACGCTATTACATTCCCGAACAAACAAACAATGCTTCGCTTTTAATCTTCGACATGCAAGGAAAACTCATAAAAACATACCTTGTAAACAGCCGAAAAGAAGGTTATACCGAAATTAACGGCGGCGAGATGCAACCCGGAATGTATATGTATAGTCTTATCATAGATGGTAAAGAACTCGATACCAAACGTATGATATTAACCGAATAATATACTTGGTTATGAAAAAGTTGATATTAATAATAAATTGCTTTATCTTTGTTTGTATGCTTATAAGTACAAACATAAAAGCACAACTGCCTGTTAATGATATTTCATGGCATTTAGATACAAGTTTATCAGATGAATTTAACGGAAGCAGTATTAATTTAGCAAAATGGGACACATGCTATAAATATTGGTGGTTGGATTCATTACATAATACTTGGCATACAAGTAATGTTGCTAATGGTGCTGAATGGGATTTTGGCAGTAATCTTATTATGACGGATTCTTCTCTTATAATTATAGCTAACACTTTAATTCCAAACAGGTACCAGCCTTGGGGTACTTTCCCAGATTATAGCTATGGAACTACTGGTTCCGCTCTTACATACGCTTATCAGGGTGGGGTGATAGTATCAAAAAATCCAAGTTACAAGTTTGGCTATGTTGAAATGTTTGCCAAATTCCCTTCCCATAAATGGCCATTATGGCTTGGTGGATGGCTTCAGTGGAGCTATAGAGATACTATAACTCCATCAAATTCATATTATAACGAGATTGATTTTGCCGAAAATGGAGGTCTGATTTCATATAATGGATATCAGGTGGGAAATAATTGGTGGGTATCGGATACTTCATGCTTACCTGGGGATGATCATGGGCTACGTGGTTCAAATACTGTTAATGTTTTACCACCTACAGATTCGCTATCGGGTGGTTTTCATAAATTTGCAATACAATGGGACCCATACAAGATGATATATTATTTCGATGATAATCCCACAACAACAGTATATGATTCAAGTGGAGTAAAAATTCCGCAGCATGGAATGAAATTATTTATGAATTTTTGTGTGGACCCATGGAAAGCTTTTTTACCGAATGACTGGACTGGTGTAAATCATGGTAATCAATTACCTACTCGATGGCCCCAGTCTTTTGAAATAAATTATGTTCATTATTATAAATTAGGCACAGATTGTAATACCAACCTGACTATTACCACCCCCAGTGATTACGACCGTAAAGTAGATAAAACAATTACCACATCGAATGCTACATTTTCATCTACGAATATAACCAACAGTTACACATTACGTGCAACCGATATTGTAACACTTGGTGCAGGTACTTATATTAACCCCAGCGGTACAGGTTATTTTGCTATAGAAACCATGGGATGTCCACAATAAATGAATAATTAAATAAATATTTATGAAAACAACTAAAATTTTTATTTTAAGCATTGTGCTAAGCATTTCCAGTATATGCAGCTTTGCACAAACATGGTCATCTGTAGGAACAGGAATGAATTATAATGTTCGTGCAATAGCCGTTTATAATAATGAGCTTTATGCTGGTGGATATGCTAATTATTTAAGCGATCATATTGCAAAATGGAATGGAACAAATTGGTCGTCCGTAGGAACGGGTTCAAGCATTGACATTAATGCTTTAACTGTTTATAATGGAGAATTATACGCAGCGAATGAAAGTAATAATATTCAAAAATGGAATGGTACAACATGGTCAAATATACATACAAATTCTATTAAAATTGATGCATTAGGGGTATATAATGGGGCATTGTATGCATCAGGTCTATCACAACCGAATGGAGCAGCAGCAAGTTTTCCTATATATAAATGGGATGGTATCAATTTATCTTCTGTCGGTTACGCTAATGCACAAACTTGGTCATTTGTTGTTTATAATGGTGAGTTATATGCAGGTGGAGGTTTTACAACTGCAGTCGGCATTTCTGCTAATCATATTGCTAAATGGAATGGAACCACGTGGTCGGCTGTGGGAGCTGGAATCAATGGTAGGGTATTTTCATTAGCTGTTTATAATGGCGAACTGTATGCGGGAGGAAGTTTTACAATAGCAGGTGGCGATTCTGCCAATAATATTGCTAAATGGGATGGATCAAATTGGTCGGCAGTGGGTAATGGGACTAATGGTATAGTACATACATTAGCTGTGTATAATGGCGAGCTATATGCAGGAGGAAGTTTTACAATGGCAGGCGGCATTTATGCTAATTATATTGCTAAATGGAATGGAACCACGTGGTCGGCTGTGGGAGTAGGAACAAATTCTTATGTAAGTGCATTATCGGTTTACAATTCTGACCTTTATGTTGGAGGAGTATTTACACAGGCAGGTGGGGACACAGCTATGTACATAGCAAAGTGGAATTGTTCTTCCGGAATAGAAGATAATTTTAAGAATGATAAAATCACAATTTATCCCAATCCTTGTATAGATAAAATTTATATTGCTCAAACAAATACCAATGAAATCGAAGTGATTTTACTCGATATTATTGGCAAACAGGTTGGGAAAACCATAAAAAGCAAAAGCCAAACAACGGAAATAGATGTAAGTGGTTTGAAAGCAGGTATTTATTTTTTGGATGTGAAAACAAAAGAAGAAATGTGTTTTAAGAAAATTATTAAAAATTAAACAGATGAAAAAAAATATAATATTTATGGTAGCAGGTTTTTTTATCTGCACAGCATTTACAGTTCTGCTAACTGATTATCGCGATGTGTATACCGGTCATTACTTTTGCAATCGCAAAATAACTACATTTAGTTTAGGAGGACCCATTTATACAAATGATACTCTTACAATAAACGTAATAAAAGACGTAACGGATTCTATTATACAAATTACAACAAAAAAAGAAAACACATATAAGTTTAAGCTAAAAAACAACATTCTTTATGCGTATCCTCACGGAGGAAGCTCAAGTGGAAAATTTTTAGCTAATGATAGTATATACATCTATATCGCTTCAGGACGCGGTTCTGTAATTTATAAAGGCAAAAAGAAATAAATATTACAACCTTACCACGTGGTTTATATGTCTTGAGATTAGTAACGGACAAGCAAATAATTACAAAAAAAGTAGTATTGCAGTAAATAAAAAGAGGCTGTCTCAAAAGGGCAGCCTCTTTTTTGTAAAAATCGAAAATTATTATTCTTTAATGGTTAATTCATCGGTTATATTTTTAGCCCCTGCAAATTTTTCAATTACCCATAAAACATAACGCACATCAACATTAATCGTACGTTGAAGTTCATTGCTAAAAATAAAATTACTGCACAACCATTCCCAGTTTCCGTCAAATGCCAAACCAATTAGTTCACCGTTGGCATTCATAATCGGACTACCTGAGTTTCCTCCGGTAATATCGTTATTGGATAAAAAGGCTACCGGTAATTTACCTGTTTCGTCAGCATAGCGACCGAAATCTTTTTTATTATACAAATCAACCAAGCGAGGATCTACAGTAAATTCAGGATTTGTATTATCCATTTTTTCTATAACTCCGTCAAGGTAAGTGATGTAGTTGTAATAAACAGCATCTTTAGGTTTATATGGCTGTACGGTACCGTAGGTTAAACGGAAAGTACTGTTGGCATCGGGATAAAAGGCTTTATTGGGCTCAAATTGACGAATGGCCTGGAAGTATTTTCTGTCCAATACTTTAAATTTGCTATTGGCACTTTGGTAAGCAGGGATCAGTTTAAATTGATATTCACCTAATACCGCTTTTTGGAAAGCCAATAAAGGATCTTTAGATAAAGCCGATTCAGTAGGATTTGCTAAGAACTTATCCATACGATTTTTATCGGTGAAAATACTCTTTGTGTAAATTAGGTTCAAGAAATTATTTACACGCTCTTCGTCTGTTTTACCTTTGAAATTTTTGGGGAAGTCGGTTGTAAAATAGCTAAGCTGCTTATCTTTTGGAATGTCTGTTAAATACGCCAAAAGCATTGCTTTAAAAGCTTCTTTGTCAATTTCGGGGTAATAATTTTTAAACATTTCAGCGGCATGCTCCTTTAATTGAGCAATATTCTCATTAATTTGTTTTTCGTTGGCTTTTTTATCTTTTAAAAGTGGTTCAAGAGCTAGAAACGGTTGAATAGCCATCGTTTGCGAGCTACCTTGCAAAATTCCGAACGAAAAATAGATTAAATGAGTAATGGGTTCGGAAATAGCTTTATAGTTTTCTTTGTAATCATTAATAATATTTCCAAACGTTGCTTTGCGTTCGGCATCAGCATCAATCCATGCTTGTAATCTTTCATCATACATTTTTCGTTGAACAACGGCATCGGTTTTTTGTAAGGTAACCATTTCGCCTTGCCACAGTTTATAACCATTTGCTAATCCGGCATAATCGCTTGCCAAAGCAATTTTAACTTCTTGCGAGGCATCCATGTATTTTTTCCACACATCCAATTTTTTGCCAACTAATTTAACCAATGCGGGATTGTAAACATCGCGTTTATATTCCATTCCTGAAGCGGTCAGATAACGTTCGGTTTGACCCGGATAGCCCATTATCATTGTAAAATCATTGGGTTTTACTCCCTTAATTGAAATATTTAAATGATAAAGAGGTTTATAAGGCACATTGTCTTTGCTATAGTTTGCAGGTTTTCCATCGGCTCCCATATATACGCGGAAAATTGAAAAGTCGCCTGTATGTCGTGGCCACATCCAATTGTCGGTATCGCCACCAAATTTCCCAATGCTCGAAGGAGGTGCTCCCACCAAACGAACATCTTTAAACACTTCATATACAAACAAATAATATTCATTGCCGGCAAAAAATTGCTTTATTTTTGCTTGATAGCCATTTCCTTCTTTTGCTTCTTTTTCGATAGCAGCAATAGCTTTACGAATAGCAGCCGTTCTTTCTTCTTCTTTCATGCCGTCTTTTACATTTTCGAGCACGCGTGCAGTTACATCGTCAATGCGAATTAGGTGCGAAGCACATAATCCTTCGGCCGAAAGTTCTTCGTTCATGTTTTTTGACCAAAATCCATTTGCAAGATAATCGTGCTCAACGGTCGAAAGTTTTGCAATAGCATCATATCCGCAATGGTGATTGGTAAATAGCAAGCCTTGACCGCTAACGATTTCGGCTGTACAAAAACCGGAAAATTCGCCATTCGATTCATGCCCAAGTTGAAAAATAGCATCTTTTATGGACGAATGATTGATGCTATAAATCTCTTCTGCTGTAAGCTTACAGCCAAGTTTTTGCATATCGGCATAATTAAGTTTGCTTAGTAAACTGGGTATCCACATGCCCTCATCTGCTTTCGAAAAGATTGTAAACACACTTATGAATATGCTTACAAATAAAAGTTTTAGAAATTTCATGTTACATTTTTTTTAGTTAAACATTTGCCAAATGTAATAAGATTTATATTACGAGCGTATGACGAAAATCGTTAAAAAAAGTTACAGAGGTTAACCTTAATTTTTCCATATTTTTATACTTTCTCAAATAGTATATGTTTTAGAATTTAACCGCTCTTGTCTCGGCGTTAGACGAAAAAGCACACTAAGATTTACTTCTGGCTTCTTCATTCAAAGAGTTCAGTGTAATGAGGCTATGCTTCGACTACGCTCAGCATGGCGTACAAGGAGTATTGTTTATTACATTTAATTGCATTTCCACATTATCACATTTTCTTTTTTAACCGCAAAGGGAACAAAGTTATTTAGCTGAGATTTACTTCTGATTTCTTCATTCTTACTTCTTACTTCTGACTTTTCACCACCCTCTCGCTCCTTACCATGTTATTGCCCAATACTCGTATAGTATAAACTCCCTGTGGTAGTTGCGAAATGTCAAGCGTTGTTTCAGGTTCGGAAGTAGTTATTTGTTGTATGGGTTTGCCCTGCATATTATATAATGTAACGGTGTATTTGCCGTAGAGTTTGTCCCGAATGCGTATATGAATTTCCGAGCTGGCGGGATTGGGGTAACAAAGAGGCTCTATGGGCATAATTGTATTTTCGGCAATGCCTACTTCCGGCGAAAGTTTAAGTGCATAAAAATGGCAGTAGTAATCGAACATATCAGTATAATATGAATCCGGAACTCTAAATTGATGTGTGCCGGCAATAAAAAAGCTATTGTTTGATGTTTGTTTAACAACGGTTGCCCAGTCTAAATCTACAGTTCCATAACATTTAGACCAAATAATATGGCCGGTTGTATCTATTTTAACTAACCATACATCATAAGCACCGTGATTGCCATGGACATCATTATCGTTAGATTCACTGTAACCTGCTGCAATAAAATTTCCATCTTGACTTTGTATTATTGAAATAAAAGCATCGTCGAATGAACCGCCATAAGTTTTAACCCATTCGATATTCCCGGTTGGACTTAATTTTGCTAAAAATGCATCATATACTCCATAATGCAAAGGAAAATCTCCATCAGACGACAACGTATTACCGGAGACGATATATCCGCCATTGCTGGTTTGTGTAATACAGAAAGGCGAATCTTCCCACGAACCTCCAATGCATTGTTGCCATTGAATATAGCCTAAACTATCCAGTTTTAATATCCAAACATCCACATCACCGTAGTTGCATCCCAAATCACCGTCATTAGAATATGTATAACCAACTGCAATATATCCTCCGTCACGTGTTGGCTCTATATGGCGGGCAATCTCTTTATCGCTGCCACCGAATTCACGTTGCCATTTTATTTCGCCGTTAGAACTAAACTTTGTTATAAGTGCCTTGTAATCTAAATAATTATTATTATTTACAAAAAGAAAATTTGTAATATATCCGGCAGCAATATATCCGCTATCGGCTGTAGGTTGTACTTCAAAAAATTCAACACTATTTGGAGTATCGCATACACATTTCTGCCATTCAAGATTTCCAATACCATCAATTTTTACTATCCACCCGCAAATTGCATTTGTGTATGGGTTATCGCTTAAATCGCCGTCATTAGAATTATAGGTGCCACCACCCATTATATAGCCACCATCAGCAGTCGGTAAGATGCTTCTTGCAATTTCGTTGCCTGAACCGCCATAACATTTATTCCACTGTACTCCTCCTGTGTCAGAAAGCTTTACAACCCAAAAGTCATTTAAACCATGGTTCATTCCTTCTAGGTAATCTTGGGTACTGCCTGTTAATAAATAACCTCCATCATGAGCAAGGCATGCTCCATAACAATAATCAAAGGCATACATTGAATCACCTAAACTTTTCCACCACTCAATAGTTGGTTGAGCGTATAACGATACGTTTAGTATCAATATAAAAAATAATTTAAGTAAGTATTTCATTCTTTAATCTTTTACAACTTTTTCCACAATTATTTGTACATTATTTATATACAAAACACAGTAATACATTTGCGATACCCATGAGCTTGCAGGAACTTCAATATGATTACACCCCTGATATGCCAAAAATTCCTGCATTAGCCCTCCTTGTGTATCGTAAACTCTTATAATGCCTGTTTTGTTTTCAGGTAAAACACATTCTGCTATAAAATCACCGTTAGTTGGGTTTGGATAAACCGTGAAATTTATTTTTGAGATATCGATACTCTCAACGCCAACAGGTCTGCGAATGTAAATGATCCTTGTTGCGGTTTTGGTGCATGTTCGTGTGGTATCGTCTATCATTTTATGAGTAACGGAAACGTTTACGGTGTATGTTCCGGTATCGTTATAAGTGTGTAATGGGTCTTTTAATTGACTGTCGTTGCCATCGCCGAAGTCCCATAGCCAACTTTCGGCGTAACGATTGTTGGTATAAAACTGTACCTGTGCCTGACCATTGACGAGGTAGAAGGTATCGCGGTCGTTTAAGGTTTGTACCAGTGGTTGCAGAAATCGGCAAACGGTATCGGGCGGGGCGTACCAGCGAGCCAAACCGATAGCACTATCGCCTCCGGCAGTGCTGAAATAGCCACCCACCCACAAGGTATCTTTAAATACTTCGAAAGTAACAGGCCATTGATTTAATCCGCTCCCTAACGGATAATAACGCTTGGTATCCCAATCCCAGTAGCATATGTAATTAGTACGGGTACCATCCCATAAAATAGTATCGGTTGCTATGTATAGATGACCACGATACACTTTCATGGAATTGGCAGCCATTAATGAGTTCCCCATACTATGCCATCGAAAACCATCCCACATGGCTATACCGTAAGATGGTATGGGCGGATTGCCCACTAATTTGGTTCCGGCAACATATAAAAAATTATTTATAGTATCTACATATAAATGTGTTCCTATGGGGAAGTAATTGTTGAGCGGATTTTTGTTCCAAGTGGTATCGCCATTATATTCAACCAGTCCAAAATAACAGATAGCATATAGCTTATCACGATATACTTCTAAGTCGTCGGTTATTTGAGGTATTTTGCCAATATATACAAATTGACCGGGTCCATCCCAGCGAACAACGGAAGTATTATAATAAACAAAACTACTAGGACTAAACCCGGCAAAATAAAAATGATTATTGTGGTATAGCATGTCGTTAATACAAATTAAATGGCATGTATTGGCTGTATCAACCCAATGCCATCTATTACCATCCCAGCGGGCTAAACTTGTGGTATAAGGAACTCTTTCTTCTATCCATGGAAGAGGATGAGTATAATTGCAGGCATATTCAAATGACCCTCCAACATATAAACTGCCTCTGGTATATACCATCGCGTTGGCATCGCCATAAATGCCACCTCGCAACGAATCTAATTTGCCATTAAAATATTTGCCCATGCAACTCATAATTGTCTGTCCAATTCTTTGGAATGCACCTGAGATAAATAATGTGTCTTTATAAGCATACAAACAAGTTGTGAAAGTAGAAAATTCTGGACAGTTTTGATAAATACATCCTGTAAAAAACTTTCCCGTACTATCTTTTATCCAGTGTTGCGAAAAAGATGTAAAGGGCATGAGTATAAATAGCCAAATTACAGAAATAGCAAGATGTGTTTTAAAACGGAGCATACTTCTTTAAATTTAATAATTGTCCTAAATATAAGATATTTTTCATTAAAAACCAAACATTTACTCAAAAAAAAGAAACAGCGGGATATTCAACTTTCATATGCAATCTTGTTATTAGCTATAAACACGAATTCTATAATGATAACTCAATTGTTATGATTCCCTCATCGTTTTCTTTATTCCTGTTTTAACATGCGATGTTGCTCAAGTTCTTTACCTTCTATCCGCAAGCCATAAACATACACCCCTGCTGCCCACTGCCGGGTATCTATTTCAATAAAATCGTCGCTATTTTTTAATGGTATAACTTGCAAAATTTTTCCCGAGGCATCTTTAAGCACGAGTTCGGCATTTTTCATTTCGTCGGGTAATAAGTAAGGTATGGTAGTTCGATGGGTAAAGGGATTGGGGTAATTCTTACCCAGATACCATCCCATGTTTTCGTAAGAAACAATGGGCAGTGCCTGTTTACGGGGTTGTGGCTCGGGACAGGGTGGTACGGTTTCGTGCAGCAGATAAAACAATATCGACTGAGCATGAATGGCTGTAATATCTTCGGGACAACGAGTAGCAAGGTTGCGAAGGGTGGCTATTTGATTGCTGTCAAGTTCTTCGATGGTTTTGCCTTGTTCAAAATGATTCAATAGGAGGGTTGCATACATTTTCCAACGAGCGTATTCTTCTGCATCATCTGGAAGCATAGCAACTTTTTCGGCGGCAGCTATATAATTACTATCAGCAATATAAGTAGATGCTATCATCAGATTGGCTTCGGGTGTATTTTCCCGTTCAAGGAGTGCAATAGCAAGGTCGAGGCGATTTATCGTTGTATCTGTTAGTTTTGTCAGAACATCGCTTAAATACATCGATTTTATTTTTTGTGTCTGTTCTATTTGTTGCTCAATAAAGCCAATAGTTGTTTTGCCCGGATTGTTTACCTGTTTTGTCAATAATTGGTTACGAATACCGGCAGGCAATGCCAGTACCCTCTGGTAAAACGAAGGAAACACTCGCTTGCTAACGGGCAGATTTTCATTCATTATCAACTTATAGTTACCGGGCGATAATGGAAAGTATATATTGAGTGCTATCAATACAGTATCGGATAGGGGAGAATTTGTCATTAACATTTCTTTCAATTGTCCGGATGGAGAATTCGTTGTAATAGCATTAAGCAACAATTGTGTGTTTCCTTTATCGGCAGTTTGTACTAATTGCTCGTACTGCATTTTTAGATTGGTTAAAACCTGTTGCAAACTATCGGTTTTTTGGAAAATAATATCGGGTTGACCCAACAATTGTGTTGAACCGGTTTGTGGAACAACACTACCGGGAAATGGACACGATACACTGTTCTCAAACATGGGAACTCCAATATTTACTAAACCGATGTTACCTTCGGCAAGCGGAACTGTTGTCCAGCCCGTTTGAGTAGTGTAGGGATGGTAAAAATAACTAAAACTTGGATTATTTGTTTCGTTGCGAATTTTTTTACTATAATTTGCTTCTGCTTTAAATAAATTACCTGCTCCGTATCTCGATTTTTCAATATTATCCGTAATATTGCCGTAACCTGTAAAACCTTGATCGGCAAGTATTCCACCGCTCATGTTTAATAGATTATAATTATTGTTAGGCAAGATAAACTTATTGCATCGTATGCAAAGCGATGGATTGTTTTGTTGCGTGGTTATGCCTTTTTCGCAATTTTTAAATATATTT
>DAOOWN010000001.1:0-74881 GCA_035371305.1 Bacteroidales bacterium | reverse complement strand
ATATTTCCCTGATAATGTAAGCTTGGATCTGCATTATATGCGGTTGCATAAACATAGCTGGCATACGAACCGGAGTTTATAATATCTATACCGATTTTTAGTTTGTTAAAGTTATTGTTTGAAATATTTATTAAAAATGCATTGTTTGTTCGTATGCCTACTCCATTAAGAAATTGGTTTTCAAACACATTATTATCATGAATATTATATCCTTTTCCTCCTTTGATATAAATACCGGTACCGTCGTAGGGGGCTAAGGTTCCTTGTGTATTGCCAGGTATATTGCTAAATGTACATTGGGTAATGTCGAAGTTGTTCGCAAGTGTTTGCGTGCTATTGGTAACATATATACCGTATCGCATGTTGGAAAATATAGAATTTTTAATGTAAACAATACGAGTATTATTGGCATAAATGCCAATTTCATGTTTATCTAAAGAATTGTTAGAAAAACGATTTCCCAATCCAACACGTTGCAGGTTACCAAACTGAATACCTATACATGAACGTTGGTTGTAATTTGCTCCCCATGCCCACGGATAGCGTATATTAGGGTATCTGTTGAGCGATTGCATATTGTAGCGAGTATCCTTTAGTATTCCGGGGCATAGAAAATAATTGTTTTTAATAATGTTGTTGGTAGCATCATTCTGGTTGCTGTTTTTTGACAAGAATTTAATATCGATACCGTTTTGATTGAAACGAGCCTCTTCGGTCTGAATAATACCTCCGGCTTTAGTTAAGTCGAAATTTTGCTCACTAGCAGGATGGGTTGCTCCTGAAATGCTACAATAATCTTTTCGTGCCCCCAGCAATACTGCTATATGTGCATGCTCAATAATTGCACGACTTCTTAAAATGATTTTTCCCTGTTGTACACTGGTTGACCATAAAGTTGGCACGCCCCATACTTCAACTCCCTGCCACATATGAGCACATAAATCATTATCAAGCAATGTTAATCTAGCAGCTGTCAGTAATTCTAATGTTCCACCCCGTTTTACAATAATACGGCTCGACGGAGCTAAACGTATGGTCTTAAATGAGTTAACTACTAATTTGGCATTACTTTCTATGATAATATCGCCGTGTACTACTTCATCGTTCCAGTATTCTGTTGTACCGGAGGGTATAATAGCCCCATTAGGTTTTGTGTAATTATAATTACAAGCACATTCTGCGGGTTCTACAAAAATACTTTTTGTATAGCTCACAGCACCGCATTCGTTATAGGCAGTAAGCGTGATGCAGTAATAGCCATAATCGGTAAATGTATGAACTGGGTTTATTTGCGTAGAAGTAGTACCATCGCCAAAATTCCAGAGGTAAGAGGTGGCATATTGTGAATTATTTATAAATTCTACTTGTCCATCTTTATAAAAACAATTTCCGGAGATGTTAAAATCGGCCATAGACAGAGGTGTTCCTTGTATGGTAACCGGAAATGTTGTTGCTGTACAACCATGCGCATCGGTAACAGTTACTTGGTAAGTTCCTGCTTGTAAATTGTTAAATTGATTATTTGTTTGATTTCCGTTACCAATGTTATATAGGTATGGTGGCGTTCCGCCATGATTAGTTGTTACCATTACCATACCATCGTTAGAATTTCCGCACAATGGTTGTTGTGTATAATCAATTATATCGGCCGTAAGTTCTGTTGGCTGTGTTAATGTTGTGTTAAATACAGTTGTACATTGATTGGCATCAGTAATGGTAACATTATAATTTCCTGCTGTTTGATGATTTATATAATTTACATTAGCTCCATTGTTCCATTGGTAAGTATATGGTGGTGTGCCTCCGTTTACATTAACAGACACCGAACCGTTATTGTAACCAAAGCACGAAGGAGGTGTTAAATTAAAGGTTGCCTGTATTTTAGATGGCTGTGAAATATAAACAGTAGCAACCGTAGTGCAACCATTGGCATCGGTAATGGTACAAGTATATGTGCCTGCAATAAGGTTATTTAGTATGTTTGAAGTGGTCCCATTATTCCATTGATAATGATAATATGGAAAATTAAAAGGTGGTGGTGTATGGAATGGCACTCCGCCCGATGCAGCAAGAGATACTGCACCATTATTGCCACTAAAACAACTAACATTGGTTATGGAAGCAGTATAATTAATTTGTGAAGGTTCGGTAATGGTTATCTGTGTTGTTGCTGTACAAAGGTTTGCATCTGTAACGGTAACCGAATATGTACCTGCAGATAAACCGGATGTAGTAGCAGTAGTTGCTCCATTTGACCAACTATAACTGTAACCGGGTGTACCGCCGGAAACAACAACTGTTGCCGAACCATTTGTGCCGCCATTACAAGTAATGTTGGTTTGTGAAGTTTGAATAGAAATGGCAGGATTTTGAGTAACAACAACCGAGGCAATGGCAGTACAGTTTCCTTGACCAGTAACCGTAACGGAATATGGGCCAGCTTGGTTAACTGTAATAGATTGGGTTGTAGAATTATTGCTCCAAAGATAAGAATTTGCACTTGGTTGGGCTGTTAAAGTTGTGCTGCCATTATTGCAAATGGTGGTATTACCTGTAATAGAAACGATTGGACTATCGTATTGTGTTACTACAATATCGTCTGTACCTGAACAACCATGACTATCAGTTACAGTAACTGAATAAGTTCCTGGTTGAGAAATCGTTATAGCTTGTGTTGTTTCTGGTGGTACCGTATTCCAGAGATAACTACTGAAGCCGGAACCTGCATTCAAAACAGCAGTACTTCCCTGACATAAATTTGGATATTGGGTAATATTAGGAGTAGGGAGTGAAAGAACTGTTAAAGATAAATGGTATGGGTTAAGAGTATTTTGTGTTACATTATAAACATATAAAGTCAAGTCATAATATCCTTGAGCATTAGGTATAAATGATGTTTCCCATACTTGATATGGTCCATAATTCGCAACTTGTGTGAAATTATAAGTGCCCCAGCTATTGGTATTCGTGTTTATAATAACATGCCAGTCATCTACTCCTCCACACATTTCACAAAAATATATTTTGACAGTGTCTCCTAAACAAATAGTTTTTTCATTACACCATGATGGAACGGGATTTCCATCCGAACAATAAGGATGTCCCGGAGCTTCAAAACATATAGATCCCAAACAAGTTTTTACTTCAAATTTTAAAGAAAAATTAGATGTGTTGCTGTTTTCATCCGTTGCTGTTGTCACTACATATTGATAAGTAGTTTGTGCAAACAAATTCCAATTACCACTTCCATCAGCCTGTGTTGTTCCAAGATATTCATTTGCATTTTCATCTCCTGTACTGCCAAATACTTCGATAATATCATTGGGTACAGAAGTCCCATATAGTGTGTCATTTTCAAATGACGTGATAACCGGTGGTTGTTTGTTTTCATTGCCATTACCAGACAAAACAATAGCATTAGCACATTGATATATTTTATTTTCGCTTATGCTGTTGTATTTACAGTTTTGTTGTATCCATATAGCTTTTTCGCTACAATTGGCTATGGTGTTGTTTTTTATAACATTATAGTTCGAAGGGCGTGTTTTTAAGCTTAAGGGGTACGAAACAATGTTGATTCCATTTCTGCAACTCGAAGTAAGCATATCGGGGTAGTAACAAGTACAACTGTCGGCATTGGTGCCTATATAGTTTTCCGTTATTTTACAATGGTTTGAATTATAAATAGAAACAGCCCCTTCGCCAATATAAGTTATGGCATTTGCTGTATTAATTTTATTTATAACACATTCGGTTATTTCTGTATAATCAGCATAATAACATTGAATGCCGATATAATTATTTTGTTCAATATACAATCCTTTAAACTTACAACCGTTAGCTTGTACTTTTATGCCACCACCTCCCACTATTTTTATTTTAGGATGACCTGATATATAGCCTTGTTGGGTAGTGCCATCTATAAAAACTTTATTGGTGATAACCGGCAATGTAAAATTTAAAATAATATCGGGTTCGCTTTGATTAATGTTAAAAACAATTTTTACGCTGTCTTGAGTATCGTTAGCTTTTCGAATAGCCCATTGGAGTGTTCCATACATTTCAGGGGCACAAAGGCTGTCTTCGTAATCATAGGGATACACAAAGGGATCAGGGTCAGTTGTTTTGGTAACGGTGTATATAGTTTGAGCTTTAGTTGATAAAGCAAATAATATTATGCAAATTTGTAATATCGTTTTCATATGTTTATTTTTTTTAATTATTAAATATGATGGATATTTCATATGCCTATGAGTTAATCATTATTAAGAACTAAAAAAGCAGAGCTATTGTCGTTGTATTGCACTACTACACGAGCAATGCTGTATAAAGCAAATTGTTCATTAGACATTTTGCAGTAGAGGCTAATATTATAATTTTCAATAGGTATCGAATGGTTTTCAAATACTGTATAATATGTATTAGCTTGTTGTGTGATGATTGCTGTTTTTTGGAGTACATCTGCCATTCCGTTTTGAGTTTCAAAAATTAATTGAATATTCTGAATATCGCTTATATTACGTGCTTTAAACTGTACCAAAACAGTAATACTGTCGCTCGAAGGTTCGTTAACAGGTATTACACTCAAATCGAGCAATTTAACTTGCGATGTGGCATAAAATCCAAACAGGCAAAGGACTGAAATAAAAAATAACTTTTTCATAATTTCAACATTGTTTTTAGTAAAGGTATATTTTTTTTTTTAATTCACCAAATAAAGTTATTAACAATTTATAATGATTTATTAACAATGATATAATTGGTAATATCAAAGTTAAATTATCTTATGATTATACCGCTTCCATCCGATTTTGCAAAAATCGAATGGCGGTATAACTGACTGTAAGGCATCTTTACAAAAATATATTTGCAAATCTGCCTACATTCAGTATAAATAAAAACATTTTTGAACTATAAAATGTAACCATCATTTTCACTAACTTTGCAAAACATGTAACGAGGAAGAAATTATCATGATTAACGATGACGAGAAATTAGCCTTAGATAAAACGTTTGAAGAATTATTAAATAGCTGTCATCGCTGTCGTAGCGAAGAAGATAAGGCAAAAATCAGAAAAGCATACGAATTAGCTTTTAAGGCTCATGAAAATATGAGGCGAAAAAGCGGGGAGCCTTATTTATATCACCCTTTGGCTGTTGCAAAAATTGCCATTGAGGAAATTGGGCTGGGAACAACCTCTTTTATCTGTGCTTTACTTCACGATGTTGTTGAAGATAGCGATTATACGCTTGAAGACATTCGTCAAATGTTTGGCGATAAAGTAGCTACAATTATCGACGGTTTAACTAAAATCTCCAATGTTTTTGACCAAGGGACAAACTCTATTCAAGCCGAGAATTTTAAAAAAATGCTATTAACGCTTTCGGACGATGTGCGAGTTATTTTAATCAAATTGGCCGACCGTTTACACAACATGCGTACACTTGACTCTATGCCCGACTATAAAAAAATGAAAATTGCCGCCGAAACACTTTATTTATACGCTCCGTTAGCTCATCGTTTGGGGCTTTATGCCATCAAAACAGAATTAGAGGATTTATCACTTAAACATCAACATCCTATTGTTTACGATGAAATTTTAAAAAAAATAGAATCGAGCGAAGAAGAACGGCAAAAATACATTGAAATATTCAGCCAACCGATTGTAGAAAGGCTCAATAGTTCAGGTGTCAATTATAATATATCGGGTCGTCCCAAGTCGGTTTTTTCTATTTACAATAAAATGCAAAAAAAGGGGGTGCCTTTCGAAGAGGTATTTGATATTTTTGCTATTAGAATTGTTTTTGAACCCGACCCCGACATGAGCGAAAAAACCCAGTGTTGGGCTATATATTCTATAGTAACAGATATTTATAAACCTCGACCGGACAGGTTGCGCGATTGGATTAGCACACCCAAAGCTAATGGTTATGAAGCATTGCATACAACGGTAATGGGGCAGCAGGGCAGATGGGTCGAAGTTCAAATTCGTTCCAAACGTATGGACGAAATAGCCGAAAAAGGCTATGCCGCTCATTGGAAGTACAAGGATGGAGGCGATGAGTCGGAATTGGATAAATGGATAAAGAAAATCCGTGAATTACTCGAAAATAACAGCGAAAATGCACTTGAGTTCATTGACGAATTTAAAATGAATTTGTTTTCGTCTGAAATATTTGTTTTTACTCCCAAAGGACTTTTAAAACGGATGCCCAAAGGTAGTACTGCTTTGGATTTTGCATACGATATTCACTCTGAAGTTGGTGATCATGCAATAGGTGCAAAGGTAAACTTTAAATTAGTACCGTTAAATCATGTTCTTGCAAGTGGAGATCAAGTTGAAATTCTTACTTCTGATATTCAAACGCCTAAAAAAGAATGGCTCGATTTTGTTGTTACTGCTAAAGCGAAATCCAGAATTAAAGAAAAATTTAAGTTAGAACGAAGACAAACTATTGCAAAAGGCAAAGAAATATTGGAGTCAAGGTTTAAAGAGTTAGACATTAATTTAAACAGTAAGATATTTAAGCAGTTATATATTGAGTTTCAAGTTTATAATAAAGAGGAATTATATTACAAAATAGGTTCAGGCGAGGCTGACGTTTCAAATATTAAAAAAATAATTCAACAACGAACTCGCAACAAGTGGATCCGATACTGGAAATTGCAGATAACAAAAACAACCTCAAAACTTCCCTTTTTAAAATCGTCGGATGTAGGAAAATCAGCTCAAGACGATCTTCTTAGCCCTATTGACCGTAAAAAAACGTTTGTAGTAAATGAAGAAATCAATAAACAAAATTATAGTATAGCTCAATGCTGCAAGCCCATACCGGGTGATGAAGTAATAGGATATTTATCATCGCCTACCAATGTGGTTATTCATAAAAAAGATTGTCCACAAGCTCTTAAATTGATGGCAAATTTTGGCGATAAGATTGTAACAGTAGAGTGGGTACCCAAAAAAGTATTATCATTTGTAGTAAGAATAAAATTAGTAGGCATTGACGATATTGGTATTGTAAATGCTATTACAAATTTGCTTTCCAATGAGCTTGAAATTAATATGAAATCGGTTGTATTTGATGCAAGTCATGGTATTTTTCAAGGATTCATCGATTTGTATATTCACGATACTTACGACTTGTCTGAGTTATTAAAAAAGATGAAAAAGATAAAAGGTATTCAGTCTGTAAAAAGAGTCGATATTCCGGAAAATGACACTATTTTTCAAACCATTATGCAAAACCTTTAGTTTTTTTCTAAAATAACAACTGTTTCAAAATGATGTGTTTGCGGAAACATATCAAAAAGTTGAACATCTTTGATTTGATAATCGGTTATGAGTTGTTGAAGATTCCATGCCAATGAAACGGGATTGCAACTTATATATGCAATAAACTCAGGGTTTGCTTTTATTATATTTTTTTGAATTTCAATCAAGGTGCCGCTTCTGGGGGGGTCTAAAATGATTAAATTTGGATGAGGCGTGCTTTCAACAAATTCTTTTGTAAATGTTTGTAATACATCACCTAAAATATGATGATGGTTCTCTTTATTAGCCGAATTAAATATTGCATCGTTAATAGCGGATGGATTTCCTTCTATTGCATATAATACCATTTCGTAATCCTTTATTAACGGAAGCGACATGGTTCCGTTTCCGCTGTATAAATCAAAAACCGTATGAATTTTTTCAAAATCTAACGTATGTATTAAATACCGGAGTATTTTTTCGGTAATTTCTACATTGTTTTGAAAAAAACTAAACGGACTGATTCGCAACGTCTTTTCAAGGATACGTTCAAATAGGTAAGGCATGGTATCGTTGATGTGGATGGCATAAGGGTAAATTTTCTTATTTGGGGGTTTAACGAAATAATAAAAAGCGTCATTCGATTTTAGTGCCGTTTTTCTTAGTTGAGAAAAAAATGACAGGATAACGTCAGACGGTTCTTGTTTTATTTCAATGATGAGCATTACATTGTTTTGGCGGTTGCTTCGTATTGTAAAACTAAGAATATCTGCACACCTACTCTCACAATAAAACTGACGAATTGCCTGAGAAATATTAATACCATACTCATTGATTATCGGCCTCAACAATAAACAGGTTTTTATTTCTATCAGTTCGTTTTTTAACAATTCGGGATGAAAACCTATTTGAATGACTTCATTTCTATATAAAATCTGATACGTTGCTTTATTCCTATAATGAAAAGGCTCGTCTGCCGAAATGGTGATTGGTAAAAGAAAGGGAATGTGATATTTTTCGAATGCGTTTTCGAGAATGGTTCTTTTAATGGCTAATTGCTCTTCGTAACGAATATGCATAAAATTACATCCTCCACACAAGCCATAATAGGGGCATTGTGGTTGAACTCTTGCTTCGCTTTGTTTTTCAATCGAAATTATTTTGGCCGTTCTAAATCCCAATCTTCTGTTTTCAGTTTGTAACATGTATTCTTCGTTAGGCAGCGTATGAGGAATGAAATATTTTTTTTCGTTCCAAACAGCAATCCCTTTCCCCGACGAATGAATTTCAGTTACTTTTAAAGGTCCTATAATGGGTCTGTTTGTTTCCATATAATAAAAAAAGGCTGCTCGTAGTCGAACAGCCTTTCATCTATTTTAGCAAATAATTAGCGTACAATATTAATTTTTTGATTAATAACGTTGTTGTTAGTTACAACTTTTACCATGTAGGTGCCTTGAGCTAAGTTAGCTACATTAGCAGAATTGGTGTTGGTGTATTCAGCAACTTTTTGTCCGTTTAAGTTGTAAATTTCAATAACTTTAGCATTATCATTAGCAACGGTTAAAGTAGTTGAAACAGGGTTAGGATATACAAATACACTGCTATTAATTGCATTGGTGTTTACATCACTGCTTTCATAAACTTCAACTTTGTCAAGTAATAAATAGAAATTATCTGTACAATTGTAATGACGGAAAGCAATGTAAATGTTTTGACCATTGTAAGCAGCTAACGGAAGAGTTACTTCTTTGTAAACACTATCAGCAGCTGTTAAAGTATAGTTGTAAATGCTTGTAAAGTTTGCTGGAGTATTACCTGTTGTAGAAACTTCAACACCAAAATATTCAGCTGGCCATAATGGATCTTGGGGTGCAATGTGGCATTTTAAAACCATATTTGCATTGGCAATAGCTAATTGTGGAGTAATTAAATAATTGTTAGGAGTTACAGCTCCAACACTACTACTTACCCATGATGCTGATACAGCAGCAACATTGCCGTCAAATATATTCCATCCATTTGAAGCATCTCTTGTTTCCCATTTGTATGTGTCACCATCAACATCTAAATTTGACCAGCATTCGGGAGCAAAAGTTGTTCCTTCAAAACTTTCAACCCAAGGGAAGCTGTTAATTGCTGTACAATTAACAGCAGTACCGGTTAAATTAACGGTAACATCACCACCGTTGGTTACAATAGTAGCAGTAGCTGTATGAGTACCGGCTGTTGTAGGAGCATAAGTAAAAGTAAATCCTGTAGATTGACCGGCTGCTAAATTAACTGAAGCAGGAACTAATGAACATGTAAATGGAGTTCCGCTTAAACCGTTTACTGCAGAAGCAGTCATTGTACCACCACCAACGTTACTTAAAGTAAATGTAGTTGATGTTGTTGTTGTGTTATTGGCAATTGTACCAGCATCCCATGTAGCAGGTGTGCAACTTGCAATAGGAGTTGTTAAAGCAGTTCCATCAACCATTGCACGAATGTTCCAGTTATAAGTTAATGAGGCACTTAAGTCTGTTAAATGATACCATGCTCCTTGAAAAATCAACCAGTTTGCATTAGTATTAACCGGACCTTGGTCGCAACCTAATGGATAACCACCGGTAACAATAACTTCATAGCCAATGTACAAGTCAGTTGCAGGAATAGCAAAAGGAGTTGTTAAAGTAACAACGTTCCAACCTTCAACTGCTGTAAAAGGTTGACTTAAAACTTCAGTTGTTTGGTTTGAATAAAATTTAATTTTAGCAGAAGTTACAGTAGTAACACCATTGATGTAAACTTTTACTTTCGTAATTGTATTACCTAAGCTATGGTGAGCTGATAACATGGAAGCAGGGAAGAAAGCAAATGCGGCAAAAGTATCTGCTGCATTAGTTCCAATAGCTGTATAAGGGTCACCATCATAGTGTAATGAGTCAATAATAGCCTTGGGACTTGCTTGTTGATTCATTACATGCACAATTTCTTTTGAAGAAATAGGACTGTTGCTAACACGTTTTGATTGAGCAAAAATAACTCCGCTCATAACGATTAAAGCAAATAAAACATAGATTTTTTTCATAGAATAAAAGTTTAGTTAGACATAAATTTAATTGCAAAGAAAATACTTTTTTTTAAGACTTCAAAAAATATATAAAAGTTGCAGCAAATTATTTTTCTAACACTTTTAACGCTTTTCTAAAAATCTCGTCTTGTTCTAATGTGATAGTATAAAATCCTTCGTCGTTAAAAATATTTCGTACAATATAAGCTCTTAAGTGATTTAAAATTATGTCTTTTGCTTTTATTTTATCTTCTTCATTTGGTTTGAATCCTTGTTTTTCGCAATATTGAATAAAATCGTTATAAAGTGATGAGGAAATTAAATATTTATCTAGCTCTTTCCATGTTTTGAATTTTTTAAATTCATTGCGATGGTTGTCGCTATACATAAATGCAAACTGATAAATGGTAGATTGTTCGAGGAGTTTAAAGAAAAAATCGGGTATATTTTTATTATTTACATTTACTTTCACATCAGGACTTATGCCTCCATTGCCCAATACTGTTCTTCCTTTTTTTGTTTTAAATTTAGGAGCCGTTTTGACTTCTATACTATCTAAACTATCGTTTCTAAAAAATAAGTCGGTGTAGTAATTTTGAATATTTGATTTATAGTTTCGCTGAATGCAGCGTCCACTTGGTGTATGATAACGAGCAATGGTAAGTCTAATTGAACTTCCGTCTTTAAAGTCAATGGGTTCTTGAACCAATCCTTTGCCGAATGATTTTCGTCCTACTATAATCCCTCTATCGTTGTCTTGAATAGCACCGGCAAATATTTCGCTGGCAGATGCCGACCATTCGTCTATAAGAACGGCTAATTTCACATCTTCAGCGATTCCGAATTCGGTAGCGTTATAATCGTGTTTGGGTTGCGATTTCCCTTCGGTATAAACAATAAGCTCATCCTTTTTTAAAAATTCATCGGCAATACTGATGGCAGCATCCATATAACCGCCACCATTCCCTCTAACATCAACTATTAATTGCTTCATGCCCTTTTCGTTGAGCTTTAAAAGAGCATTATGAAACTCTTCGGGTGTCGTTTTTGCAAAGCGGGCTATTTTTATATAACCCAATTCTTGGCTAAGCATCATATACGCATCAATGCTGTACATGGGTATTTTGTCTCGAGTAATGGTAAAAGTAAGCAAATTTTTTATTTTGTTCCTTTTAATATGGACTTTTACTTTTGTTCCTTTAGGACCTTTCAGCAATTTCATTACTTGATTGTTGGTAATTCCCACACCGGCAACAATGCTATCGTTGACTTTAATTATTCGATCGCCCGCCATCAGACCAATTTTTTCAGATGGACCGCCAATAATCGTATTCATTACAACAATGGTGTCTTTCTGAATACTGAATTCTACACCAATGCCGTCAAATTCACCTTCCAACGGTTCATTCATCTCTTCGAATTCACTGGGAGGTATATAAATGGAGTGTGGATCGAGTTGTTGCAATAAAGCTGTGATCGCTTTGTCTATTAATGAATCGTGATTTATGGTGTCAACATACTCATTTTCTATATAATATAATATAGACTGAAGTTTTTCGCTCGATGGAAAAGTTAAATTATTTGAGGTAAAGTAATTTTGATTTAGCAACGATTCAAATGGATTAGTAAAAAACGATTTACCGAGCCAAATGCCTATTGTAATACTTATGGCAATGATAATAGGCAAATAAATGAGTGTTTTTTTATTCATCGCTAGAGTTTAATGGTAAATGACAAACTTCAATACCGGCTTTCTTTAACAATTCTAATCCATCGTGGTGGTGGTACAAATCGCAGAAAACAACACGTTGAATACCCGATTGGATAATTAATTTTGAACACTCTACGCAAGGTGAAGTAGTAACATATAAAGTTGAGCCTTCGCTGCTGTTGTTTGACTTTGCTACTTTGGTTATAGCATTCGCCTCAGCATGCAATACATAAGGGAAAGTAACGTTTTGATCATCTTCGCATTTGTTTTCAAAGCCGGAAGGAGTACCATTGTATCCGTCCGAAATGATCATTTTATCTTTAACAATCAATGCTCCAACTTTACGTCTTTTGCAGTAGGAATTTTCGGCCCATATTTTAGCCATCAACAAATATCTTTTGTCGAGTTTTTGTTGTTTTTCATTCATAAAAAAACCCTCAAAAGAGGGCTATTGTTTGTACCCGGAGCCGGGGTCGAACCGGCATGGGTTTGATCCCACTGGTGTTTGAGACCAGCGCGTCTACCAATTCCGCCATCCGGGCATTTTCTTTTTTACCAAAGAACGGTGCAAAAGTAATCATAAAAATTTATTTTACAAATATCTTTTTCATCTTATCGAATTATATCTTTTTAAAAAGAAAAGATGGCTTCATTCAGACATTCCAATTAAAAGGATCCGTTCCTTTTTAATTAAAACGTATATTCATTTTTATGTTGTTCATAATTTGTTTTTTGAATAAAAAAAATGCTTTAAAATGAGTGTTTTGACAAACAATGTTCACTTGTCAATAAAAAGAACTAATTGTTATATGATTTTTAAAGATAATTCTTTTATCTTTGTGCATATTGGAGGATCATTATGAATAATATTAAGCTTATACTAATTGGAGGCGCAGAAGATAAAACCGATAAACTCGAAATATTATCTAATGTTGCTAAAAGTGCTGATTATAAAAACATCGTTTTAATTCCTACTGCATCTGCATATCCTCACGAAGCCGAGCAAAATTATTCAAGAGCATTTGAAAAATTAAATGTCGAAAACTTCAAAACATTAGATATCCGATATCCGGAAGAATGTGATAAGCCTGAATACATTGAAGCCGTTGAGCAAGCAAACTTATTGTTTTTTTCGGGCGGAGATCAAGTAAAATTGGTTGAAACATTAAGAAACTCTCAATTAATAAATAAAATAAAAGATCTGTATTTTTCAGGAAAATTAATAATAGCAGGAACAAGTGCCGGAGCAGCAGCAGCATCAGAGAATATGCTCTTTAATGGCGATTATCATGGATTTATTAAAGGAGAAGTAAAACATTCAAAAGGATTTGGTTTTGTAGATGACATGGTGATTGATACGCATTTTTTAAATCGCGAACGCATTCCTCGTCTTCTTCAAATGCTAGCCATGGGTGCAGAAAACAAAGCGATAGGATTAGACGAAGATACTTCTATTTTTATTGATAAAAACGACTTTTTTGAAGTATTTGGCAGTGGCATGGTAACCCTTTTAAATGCCGAAGAAATGACCTATAACGATTTTCACGAAATTCAAGAAAATCAAGCTTACAATGTTAATAACGTTAAAATAGGTTTTTTGTCGCGTGGCGCTAAATTTAATTTAAAATCGTGGATTGTTGTTCAGCCTCAGCAAACGGTAATAAAAGACAATCAATTTATATACGATCAACATCTAATTGGCCCGGGTGCTTACATTTAGTTGTTATAAATAATGTTTGCAACATTACCATTTTTGTAAATGGTTGTTTTTATCAATTTCCCTGTTTCGTCGTAGAAATATTTTTTTCCGTCAATTAATCGCCCATTTTTCCATTCGCCTTCACGATCTACTTTTCCATCTTTATGATAGGTTTTATGGTACCCATTCCCATCAAAAACACCGATATTTGTATTTTGTTGTTTTACTTCCTGGACTTGAATAACTTCTTCTTGCTTTTGTTCAGTTGTATTGGTTGTAGTATTGGTTGGTGTATATATTTTTACCGATGCAGCATCTAACTGCCCATCGTTAAACGTTTTTTCCGCTATCAGTTTACCTTCTTTATCAAATTCTTTTATGGTTCCATTTTCTTTGCCTTCTTTCCATTCTCCTTCTATCATAATTTTTCCGTTTTCGTGGTAATATTTTTGAACTCCGGTTCGTTTTCCGGAATCGCTATATTTCCATTCATACGCCGGATTCCCATTTGGATGATAATATTTGTAATCTCCAATCCATTTGTTTTCTTTCCAAATGCCTTCTTCGCTTACGTTGCCATTTTCGTAATAAAATTTTGCATAACCGTTTGGCTTTCCTGCTTGATAAGTTATTTGAGACTTTGTTTTTCCGGTCGGATAATATGCTTTCCAAACACCAACACGTTGTCCATGTTCAAAACGACCTTCTTCAGATTTGATATTATTTTCGGTTATAACCCAATAGCCATGTTGCTTACCCTCGGAATCAGTTTGATTTAATGTGTCTTTTTGGCCAAAAACACTCACACTAAAAATAATCAACAAACAAAAAATAATATGTTTTACATTCAAAAAGTTCATCATTCGGTGTTTTAAACGAATGTACTCAAAATAAGTTTCAAAATTAATTCCAAAAAATGAATTTTTAGATGTTTTTTAAAATTAATTTGAAAATTGAGCATACGAAGTTGGAATGATAAAAAGACTGCTGTCGGGTATTTCTTGAGAAATTTGAGATACTATTAACGAACTTTTCACGTCTCTTAACAAATTGCGTTCAGTTACTTCAAGGGGCATAAAGCCAAACGAATTTGAAACAACTTGAAAATACTTATTAACTTTAATTTTTGAATTCCAAATCTTCGTCAGGTAGTAATAAAAGCCATAATTATTTGTCGAAACCCAATATGTTACTTCGGTATTTTCTCTTGTGTTTTTTACTCTCCATTGCTTACACTTCATACCAAGTATTGATTTTTCGTTTTCGGTTTTAATAATTTTAAAAGTGCTGTCGTAAGTTGTTTTTTCTTCGTTATACGGCTCAATAGAGTATAGTTTGTTCGGATGATTTTGTATGATTTTTTCGTTCGAAATCAAATCGAAAATATACGATTCGTTGTTTGTTGGCTGGACTTTATCAATTCTCACTTTATTTTTATATACATATATATTATAAGTAACGGTATCGAAAAGATTTTTTTCAATTAATTGGATTTTACCGTTAAATGTGTTTGTAAATACCGGCGGGACATCTTTTCTTATAGATAATGATGTTAATTCGGGCTTGGGAGCACTATCAATTTTTGATTCTTTATTGTCGCCGGTTACAGGATTGCAGTTGGTTATAACTAATAGTGTAGCAAGAGTTGTTGCAACTAAAATAAATGTATGAAGTATCATTCTTTTCATGCTACAAAATTATATTAAAATAAAGTGCATAAGCGTAAAAATTTGACAAATTCTACCTTTTATACAATGAAACGCTTAATAAAGTTTTTGCTAATTGATGAAAACTATAAATTACTTGACGAATTGTCTAAAAATATAGATAAAGCTTTTTTTTAGCTATCAACGAATCATATTTTGAGGGTTAACCCATTGGTCAAATTGCTCGTTTGTAACAAAACCTAATTCAATGGCAGCCTGTCGCAATGTTTTATTTTCTGAATGAGCTTTTTTAGCAATTTTAGCAGCGTTCTCATAGCCTATATGTGGGTTGAGCGCTGTTACAAGCATTAATGATTTTTCAAGGTGGTTTTTAAGCAATGGCAAATTGGGTTCAATTCCAACAGCACAATTATCGTTGAATGAAACACATGCGTCGGCAAGTAAGTGCAGAGAGCGAAGCAAATTATAAATAATGAGCGGCTTATACACATTTAATTCAAAAAATCCATTCATATCGCCGAGCGTAATGGCGGTGTCATTTGCTATAACTTGCAAACAAACCATAGTTAGAGCTTCTATTTGAGTTGGATTTACCTTACCCGGCATAATAGAACTTCCGGGTTCGTTTTCTGGAATAATTAATTCGCCGATACCGCTTCGAGGACCGGAAGCCATGATTCTGATGTCGTTTGCAATTTTGTTTAAAACCGAAGCTGTTTGTTTTAAAGCGCCGCTTAACTCAACCATTGGATTGTGCGATGCCAAAGATTCAAATTTATTTTCGGCCGTTTTGAAGGGAATTTCTGTTAACTCAGCAATAACCTGAGCTACCCTAACCGCAAAACCTTTTGGTGCATTAAGCCCGGTTCCTACGGCAGTGCCACCTAATGCTAACTCGGATAAGTGAGGTAATGTGTTTTGTAATGCTTCTATAGAATGATGTAGCATGGCAACATATCCCGAAAATTCTTGACCAAGCGTTAGGGGCGTGGCATCCATCCAATGTGTGCGTCCAATTTTGATAATATCTTTAAATGCTTCCGATTTTTGTTTTAACGTTTCTTCCAGAAGTTGTAGCGCCGGAATGGTCTTTTTAATTAACACTTGATATGCTGCAATATGCATAGCAGTGGGGAATGTGTCATTAGAACTCTGTGATTTATTCACATCGTCGTTGGGATGCAAGTATGTTTTACCTTCGCCTAATTTATTTCCCATTATCACGTGTGCTCTGTTAGCAATAACCTCATTAAGGTTCATGTTTGTTTGAGTACCGCTTCCTGTTTGCCATACAACAAGTGGAAAGTGTTCGTTTAATTGGCCATTCGTTATTTCATCACAAACCTGAACAATTAACTTCATTTTGTCTTCTGGTAATTTACCGAGTTCAAAATTCGTTATGGCAGCAGCTTTTTTTACAATGGCCATTGCAACTATTATTTCTATGGGCATAATATCGCCACCAATCTTAAAATTGTTAACTGAACGTTGAGTTTGAGCACCCCAATATTTATCGGAAGGGACTTCAACTGTTCCCATTGTGTCTTTTTCTAAACGCATAGCTTGAAATGTTTAAATATTTTATCAAAGATAGTATATTTTTTTTTTCAATGATAAAAAGCATGATTAATGTATTGTAAAAATATATACCTTTGAAACGTTAAAATTTAAAATCTAAAGAAAATGAATATTCCGGCAAATTTAAAGTACACCAAAGATCATGAATGGATCAGAAAAGAAGGTAATATTGGTTATGTAGGCGTTACTGATTTCGCTCAAGGCGAATTAGGTGATGTAGTTTTTGTTGAAATTGAAACAGTTGGCGAAAATTTATCAAAAGGTGAAGCTTTTGGTACCATTGAAGCTGTTAAAACCGTTTCTGACTCCTACATGCCTGTTTCGGGAAAAGTTATAGAAAAAAATGAAAAATTAGATTCTAATCCCGATTTAATAAATAAAGACCCCTATGGTGAAGGATGGATGATAAAAATTGAGATTACAAACGAATCAGAATACAACGAATTATTAACCCCTGAGCAATATCAAGCTCAATTAGGTTAATCTGTTTGTTTCAAACGATTTAATAAAGCCGCTTTTTGCGGCTTTATTTGTTAATTTTAATCTGTTGAAAGGGGCTCTTTCTTTTTTCAAACAAAAATTTTTAACTTGCACACATAAATAAAAACAATAGAATGATTGATATAGAAGCTATACGAAATGATTTTCCGATTTTACATCAAAAATCATATCACAGAACCATTGTTTATTTAGATAATGCCGCTACTACTCAAAAACCAAATCAAGTAATTGATATTACTTCCGAATTCTATTCTAAGTACAATAGTAATATTCACAGGGGGGTACATTTTTTAAGTGAAAAGATGACGGAGGCATACGAAAACGCTCGCAATTCGGTTAAAAAATTCATTAATGCAAAACACAGTCACGAAATTATTTTTACATCCGGAACAACTGAATCTATTAATTTATTGGCCTTTTCATTTGGCGAAGCATTTATCAATGCCGGAGACGAAATTATTGTTTCAGAATCGGAACATCATAGTAATATCGTGCCTTGGCAAATGCTTTGCGAACGAAAAAAAGCAGTGCTAAAAGTATTGCCTTTAAAATTTAGTGGCGAATGGAATTTAGTCGCATTAAATTCGTTGGTAAATGAAAAAACAAAATTAATTGCGGTAAGCCATATTTCAAACAGCCTAGGAACCATCAATCCCATAGAAGAAATTATTAATTATGCACATGCCCGCAACATACCGGTAATGATTGATGGTGCACAAGGAATTCAACATCAAATGGTCGATGTGCAAGCCTTAGATTGTGATTTTTATGTTTTTTCGGGACATAAAATATACGGACCAACTGGAATTGGTATCCTGTACGGGAAAGAAAGCTGGTTAGAAAAATTACCCCCATATAAAGGCGGTGGAGATATGATTAAAACTGTAACATTTGAAAAAACAATATACAACGATTTGCCATTTAAGTTCGAAGCCGGAACTACCAATTTTATTGGCGCAGTAGGATTAGCAACTGCATTAAAATATTTAGATGAAAAAGGCAGACAAGATTTATTGAATTACGAAGACGAATTATATCGCTATGCATTGACCAAAATACAATCTGTAGAAGGAATCAGGCTGATTGGCACCGCTGAAAAGAGAGCAAGCATTATTTCATTTCTTTTGGGAAAGATTCACCCCTTTGATTGCGGTATGATGCTTGACAAAATGGACATTGCAGTCAGAACCGGTAATCATTGCACACAACCATTGATGAAATTTTTTGGAATTGATGGAACCGTTAGGGCTTCATTTAGTTTTTATAATACGAAAGAAGAAGTAGATTACTTAATAGAATCATTAGAAAAAGTAAAAAAATTATTCGCTTAATGAAAACAATAGAAGAATTACAAAACGAAATAGTACAAGAATTTGAGGCATTTGGCGACTGGATGGAAAAATACAATTACATCATTGAACTTGCCAAAACGTTGCAACCATTTAAGGAAGAATACAGAACAAAAGAGCATCTGATTCAAGGTTGTCAATCGCAAGTTTGGCTTGGAGCCGAGTATATAGACGGTAAAATATATTTTTATGCCGATAGCGATGCCATTATAACAAAAGGCATCATAGCTTTATTGCTTAGGGTGTTATCCGGACAGTCACCGCAGGATATTTTAACGACCGAACTCTGGTTTGTCGAAAAAATAGGCTTAGCTTCGCACTTATCGCCCACACGATCAAACGGATTACTTTCAATGATTAAACAAATAAAAATGTATGCTTTAGCATATAAAACCAAATACAATCTTTAGATTATGGTAAACAAAGACGAATTATCGGCAAAAGTGGTTGAGACCTTAAAAACCGTTTTCGACCCCGAAATCCCGGTTAACATTTACGAATTAGGTCTAATTTACGAAATTATTATAGACGACGATGCCAAAGTTGAAATAAAAATGACACTTACATCGCCCAATTGCCCAATGGTTGATAGCATGTTGCAGGAAATATACGATAAAACCAAAGCAATTGAAGGCGTCTCATCTGTTATGCTAAACATTGTTTTTGACCCACCATGGGATAAAAGCATGATGAGCGATAGTGCTATGCTCGATTTAGGTTTAATATAATATGCGCATATTCTTCATTATTTTTTTCTTAATTATTGGATATTTGTCTGATTTGCAGGCAAGTATTGTGATTTATTCGCCTCCACTATATAAAAGCTCCGATAGTATTTTTATCTCAAATACAACCGATAGTTTACTTATCGATTGTACTAATTATTCGGCGGATAGTATCTTTTTGCTATCTTCAAATAAAGAAATTTGTTTTTATCGAATAAATAAAGGCATTTTCTTAATTAAGAATTTTAAGCAAAGTAGAAATTATACCTTAATTGTCGAGGTAATTAAATCTAATGAAACAACGCTTACAGAAATAGCTATTATCGTACGCTCGCCAGTGTGGTGGCTTTGGACATTATTTGGCATAATCGGTGGCTTGGGATTGTTTTTATTTGGTATTAATTATATGAGCGATGGCTTTATACGATTAATGGGACATCGGCTACATAAATATATTCAGCGATTTTCAAGAAATGCGATTACTTCTATTAATACCGGTGTGGTACTAACAACTGTAATGCAAAGCAGCTCGGCTGTAAGTATTTTTCTAATAAAGCTCATAGACAATCAATTGATGTCATTTAGGCAATCGTTGGGAATCGTTGTAGGTGCTGCACTGGGAACTACTATTACATTGCAAATTATAGCGTTACAAATCAATGCTTATTCGTTGTTTTTAATTGCCATAGGTTTTGTACTTTCTTTTTTAACCAAGAGGGCGTTTCTTAAAAGAATGGGACAAGTATTTACCGGTTTAGGGCTGTTGTATTTAGGGTTGCAAATAATGTCGGAAGCAGCCGTAACGATTAAAATGGTTCCTGAGATTCTTCATTTTTTAGGTCAAATGTCAAATCCATTTTGGGCAGTATTGGTTGGAATTCTTTTTACATCAATTACCCAAAGTGCCAGTGCATTTATAGGGATACTTATAATGTTGGGATCTCTTAATCTTATTTCACTGGAAGCATCCATTGCCTTGTTTATTGGCTCAAATATCGGGACTTCGGTACCGGTACTTTTAGCCACCGGCAATGTTTCGTCAGAAGCAAAATGGACCGCATATTTTCATTTGATTTACCGAATTATTGGAGCTACTCTTTTTGTGTTTTGGATTCCTGTTTATACAAAGTGGGTTATTGCTATTTCATCTTACTTCTCTCACTCAGTTAATTTACCACATTTAATTGCAAATGCCCATACCATTATGTATATCATTTTAACGCTTTTATTTAGTCCTTTCTTATCCTTTATGTATAAGCGATTAAAGAAGTTTGTAAAAACAAATGGTAACGGACAATATTTATTACAAGCAAAATATATTAACGAGTCGTCGCTTAAAACCCCATCCATCGCTTTATTATTGGCAAAAAAAGAAACCATGCACATGTCAAATATTGTAAAAGAAATGGTTCGTAAATTATTGCCCTTATTTATCAATAAAGATAAAAAATTGTTGCTGGAACTGGAAAAAGAAGAGAAAGCTGTAAACATGCTTCGCGATAGTATAACAGAGTTTTTATTGCAACTAAACAAACAAAATGTTACGGAAGACATCATAAAAGATTCCTTTAAACTTTTAGCCATTGTTAAAGAACTGGAAGAGATTGGAGATATTATTGACACCAATTTACTTCCTAAAGCACGCTATTGGATTGAAAACAATTATGATTTTAGTGAACAAGGCAAACAAGAGTTATTGGAATATCATTTGCGTTGTTTTAAATTGATTTCGATGGTTGTAGATGTAATGGCAACGTATAATGAATATAAAGCAGCCAAGATAAAAAACAAAGAAAAAGAAAATATAAAATTAGCTATCGAGCTCGAAAAAAGTCATTTCTCGCGTTTAATGGAACATGCTGATAAAACGTTGCAAAGCAGTAAAACACATATTGAGTTATTGGGATTAATGCAAGCCATTAACCGTCATGCTACTCAAATTGTTCGAATTTTATACGAAGGTATTTAATTTTTTAGATGATGGCCATATTGTGGTCTGAAAGTATATTAGAATAATTTTCTGAAAACAGCCCGATTATTATCTTGATCATGCCGAAATGAAATGATTGTACTTTGATTTATAAAATCGAGAAATGAGTGAAAACAAAAAGAGTTCATGGTACCATGAACTCTTTATACTATATTAAATAATGTATAACTTATTTTTATTTCTTCTTAAACTGATCCATGGTGTTGTCGTAATTGATAAAATATTCGCCTTTCTTTAAACCTGAAATATCAACTTTAGAACCAACGCCTTTTAAGATGCGATTGCCATAGTAATCGTAGATTTCGTACATGGTTTCGCCACTGAAAGTTATTTCAGTATCAAATTTCTTGCTTGTAATAGTAACAGGCGGTTGTAAGGACTTAAAAAGCACATCTTGACTATAACGAGGTTTTTTAGTATAATCTACTTGCTTAACTCTAAATTTATTGTTTCCGGAATGCGGAGAAACTTTTACTTGATATGAATTAGAACCGGATGTCCCTTTCCCTTCCACTTCATCTAACTTTATCCATTTATTCCAACGATATTGTTCAACAATAAAAGGCAATTTACCTGATTCACCACTCGTAGTCCATTTTAGCATTCCGTCTCTTGTAACTTCGATACTGGTAGTATTAAATGTGCTTTTGGGTTTTAAAACTTCCGGATTTAGCACTTTAGGAACGCAATTGTCTTTGTGTTTAATAGAAATTGTAACTTTATCGCCTACATTAAATTGATAAATAGAAAGGTCTATTTCAAAAGCACTTGAATTGATTTCATCGGTAGATACTTTTCCGTTAACGGTAACTTCATATACACAGAATCCGACACCCGAAGATGCGAATGGATTCATTACATATATGTTTTTACCCTGAAAAATACCATCTATGATAATCTCTCCTGCAAACATATTTGTTTGCAAAAGAGTAATAATCAGCATACTAAACAAAAATCGTTTCATTGGCAAAACGTATTTACTTTTAAACAACGAATATAGGTTAAATTATTTTTCAATGCAAAATTTTTTTAAAAAAATTTATTTATTTTTTTTAATCACACAAAAAACCTTTAATGTTTCAACAAAAATAGTTATTTTTGTAAAAAGAAACAACCTATGAATCATTTTTTTTTACTTAACCTGATAATTGCTGTATTTTATTTAACCTCGTGCAGCAATACCGAAAACAATAATACCTGTAAAAACAGTGATGCTTACGGTACTATAAACATAGGCGTAACCTCAACCGTACCGTCATTATTCCCTTTGTCGATAAATAATGTATCTGCAAATCAAATTGTTTCATTAATTCACGAAGGCTTAGTTAAATTCGATGTAGCTACACTAAGCATTAAACCGGGATTAGCCGACAGATGGGAAACAGACCAAGACGAAACAACCTATCGTTTTTATTTAAACACCCATGCATATTTCCATGACGATAAGTGTTTTAAAAATGAAAAAGGAAGAAAAGTAACAGCCCAGGATGTGTTATTTTCGTTTACGATGCTCTGTAGTCAAATTCCAGAAAATACATCTTACTCATTACTTGTTGAACAAATAAAGGGAGCAAAAGAATTTTTCGACAGCAAAAAAACCAGCGGAAGTATCGAAGGATTGATTGTTGAAAACGATAGCACTTTTGTTATAAAGCTCGTGAAACCCAATCCCATGTTTTTAACTTTTTTAGCTAATCCGGCTGCAGCAATTTTTCCAAAAGAAGCGTTTGAAATGTATAAAACCAGTTTCACTACAGGAATTGGTCCTTTTAAATTGTTGTCCTTTGCAGAAAATGATAAACCGATGATTTTAGTTCGCAATCCTCATTATTTCAAGTTAGATGCACAAGGAAATTGCCTTCCTTATATCGATACCGTTAAAATATACTTTGTAGGTTCACTGAAAAGTCAGCTTGAAATGCTAAAAAATGGTCAACTCGACATTGTAATGAATATCGACAACGAGACACTTACCTCGTTTTTAGAAGAGAATGTTAAACTTTTTGAAGGCGAAAAAGCCACTTTAAAAGCTATCTCGGACCAAAATCAAAGTCGTCAACATATCGTTCGCAGCAACATTGAAAATTTCTTTATAAATGAACAAGGAATTTTCGATTTGACTGATGTTAAGTTAAAGAAAGACAGTTTATAACCTTAATTTGTTTGTAAAAATAAACCATTGTCCATGCATCGTTTTTTAACGGTTATTCTTTTTTTATGGCTTTTTGCATTGGGAGCTTTCGCTCAATCTTCTGAAAAACAAGAGCTGGCTTTTGAATATTACAGGAACAAAGAGTACGACAAAGCTGCATCGCTCTTTTACGAACTGTATCAAAATCAGGGCAACTCTTACTTTTTTGCTTATTACATAGCATCGTTAGAAGAACTTAAAAACTTTAACGAAGCCGAAAAATCAATCAAAAAAGAAATAAAAAATAAACCTGACGACTATTCGCTCAAGATAATGCTGGGAAACCTATATAAGCTATCAGGCAATTCGGATGCCATGAAAAAACAGTATGATGACGTAATAAAATCGCTAAATATCAATCTTAATCAATATTTTCAGGCAGCAAATGCTTTTATCAGCAACCAAGAATTTACATTAGCAGAAATAACCTATTTAAAAGGGCAAAAAATGCTAAAAGGGCAATACAGCTTCCATTTAGAATTGGCATCGCTCTACCAAATGCAAAAAATGAACGAAAAAATGATAGACGAATATATAGCTCTGCTATACGAAAATCCACAAATGATTCAAACCGTTCAAAACAGGCTACAACAAAGTGTTTATTCCAGCCAAGACAAATCGCTTATGCAATTGTTGCAGAATAAATTAATTGTCCAAACTCAAAAAAATCCGGACGCAACCCTCTTTAGCGAACTTTTAATTTGGTTATACTCTCAACAATTACAATTTAACAATGCTTTGAACTTTGCTATAGCTCTTGATAAGCGAAACAAAGAAGATGGAAGCAGAATTTTTTCTCTTGCACAAACGGCCGTTTCCAATAAAGATTACGCTACCGCTTTAAAAGCATATCAATACATCATCAGTAAAGGTGCTCAAGGTACTTGGTATTTTGAAGCTAAAAACGAATATTTAATTACATTATACCTTCAAATAACAAATGAACCGGTCAATGAAAAAAGCAAGATTATTGAGTTGGAAAAATCGTTAGAACAACACTTGTCGAACAATGGCATAAACAAAAACACGTTCTCGGTTATTATAGCACTCGCAAAAGTGAAGGCTTATTATTTACAAAAGGTGGACGAAAGCATCGAATTATTGAAAAAAGTCAGTGAAAACACCCAACCTTTTGCACAGAATCAAATCAGCGAAGCTAAATTGCTGTTAGGCGATCTAACACTTATGAAAAACGATATTTGGGAAGCCACCATTTTGTACACCCAAGTTGAAAAAAATAATGGCAACGAGCCCATTGCCCACGAAGCTAAATTCAAAAAAGCCATGTTAGCCTATTACAATGGCGATTTTTTATGGGCACAAGCACAAATGGATGTTTTAAAAGCATCGACTTCTAAACTAATTGCCAACGATGCCTTTTCTTTATCACAATTTATAAATGAAAACATAGAAGCCGACTCTTCACAACGAACCCTTAAAACATTCTCAAATGCTGACTTTTATTCGTTCAGGCATTTAGACAGCTTGGCTTTACTTTGTTTAGACACCATTTTAATTAACAAAGATGCTTATTCTTTATACGACGATGCTTTTTTGAGAAAAGGCGATATTTTTCTGAAAAACAAGAAATTCGATCAAGCCATCGTAATGTTCGACACGGTTTTAACCCGCTTTAAAACAGAAATCAATGCACCCATTGCCGCATATAAATTAGCCAATCTTTATCAATATCAGCTAAATGATGTAGAAAAAGCTAAACATTACCTTGAACTACTTTTTACCCAATATCCCGGAAGTTTTTATGCAGACGAAGCTCGAAAACGTTTTAGAATTATTCGTGGCGACATTATAGAGGACAAATCGGACACGGAACTAAATTTATCAATACCGATGCCATGACATCGAACCAAAAAGCTACGTTACTCGCCTTGTCTGCCGTTTTGCTCTGGAGTACGGTTGCAACAGCCTTTAAAATAGCCCTTCGAGAATTATTGTTTTACCAATTACTTTTAATTTCTACCATTGTAAGCACATTGATATTTGGATGTTTTCTTCTTTTGAAAAACGAATTTCTTCAAGCTTTTAACATCTCTTTTAAGCAATGGCGTTATTCTATGCTCATGGGAGCTCTTAATCCGTTTTTATATTATTTGGTTTTACTCAAAGCCTATAGTTTGCTGCCGGCATATATGGCACAACCCCTCAATTATACATGGCCGGTGGTTTTAGTATTTTTTTCGGCTTTTTTTCTTCGTCAAAAACTTTCGTGGACTTCTTTTTTAGCACTCATGGTTTCGTTTTCGGGAGTCCTTTTTATTTCAAATGGCAACACCAACTCTATTGGCTCATCCAATGTTATCGGTGTTTCGTTGGCTGCCGGAAGCAGTTTAATTTGGTCGTGGTACTGGATATTAAACATAAAAGACGAACGCCCTGTAATTCATAAACTTTTTATCAATTTTTTATTCGGAAGTCTTTATATTGTTATTTTTTCATTGATAATGGGCTTCCCCCGATTTTCGTTCAGCGGCTCTATGTTTGCTGCATTTTATATCGGAATTTTTGAAATGGGCATTACATTTTTATTGTGGCTAATGGCGCTTCAACTCGCGTCAAGAACCGACAAAATAAGTGTTTACATATTTCTATCTCCTTTTATCTCATTAATTTTCATTACCGGAATTTTGGGTGAACATATCACTTTTCAGGCTATCATAGGCTTCGTCCTCATTGCTATAGGCATTTTAATATCTAAATGGAAAGAATTAACTAACTTTGAGCATGGCAACTAACGATAAAATAGTTCTTGGCATTGACCCCGGCACTCAAATAATGGGTTATGGCCTCATATGCATTAATAACAACCAAACAAGCTTAGTTACTTTAGGCGTTATAGAACTTAAAAAATATCCGGAACATTTTGACCGACTTCAACACATTTTTGAACGAGTAGATATGCTCATTAAAGAGTTTAAACCACAAGAACTTGCTATCGAAGCACCCTTTTTTGGCAAAAACGTACAATCGATGCTTAAACTCGGAAGAGCGCAAGGAATTGCTATGGCGGCTGCTTTATCGCATCATTTGGTCGTTTATGAATACTCACCCCGAAAAATAAAACAAAGCCTTACCGGGAATGGCAATGCATCGAAAGAACAGGTGGCAGCCATGCTGCAAAAAATACTAAAATTTGACGAACTTCCTCGCTTTCTCGACGCAACCGATGCACTGGCAGTCGCTGTTTGCCATTCGTATCAAAACAACTATAAAGACACCGAGAAAAAACCACGCTCGTGGAAAGATTTTATTCAACAAAACAAAGATCGATTGGCATGAATAACTTCCCGGCACTTAACTTCCCTACTTTTGATTTTTCGTTGGAACAACACCAGCAACAGTGGTATATATTCGACATCATTCGCAAAAAAAAAATTCTTCTAACCCCGGAAGAATGGGTGCGTCAACATCTTATTCGATTTCTGATTGATTATTTGAATTACCCAATAAGCCTCATTCAGGTTGAATATGGTATAAACATAAAACAAAAACAATTCAGAATTGATGTAGCTGCTTTTTCGCGTTTGTCTATGCCCTTATTGCTGTGCGAGTGCAAAGCTCCCACCATAAAACTAAGCCCCAAAACCATTGGACAAGCTGCCATGTACAACCTTCATCAACAAGCACCCTACTTGCTCATAACCAATGGCTTAACACATTATTGCAGTCATTACGACGGACAGCAATGGCATACGCTAAAAGAAATTCCGGATTTTGAAAAAATAGGAATAGATTAATAAAGGCGCTTTCTTTTTCGATTACTTATTTATACATATTTTTGATAACACAGGCTCATCGGCAGCTTGAGTTATTCGGATCCAATAAATACCATTTTTACTGTTTAATAAGGATAAAAAACAGTGGTCTGTTTGTTGTTTTACGGTTAATGCTGAAACTACCTGTCCGGTGGCACTAATAACCTCAATTTTCGTCTCCGGTTTAAATGCATAGAAAACCGAAAAATCGCCGGTAGTAGGATTCGGCACAATTTTAATTTCGTGCTTTGGTTTTGACAACTGCCCCATACCGTTCCAAGCTGCCCAATTCCACATTCCAAAAGTATATTCGCCTTGTCGAATCGAATCTGCCACTAAATAACCCGAATACGGTGTTCCGGTTTTAGTAAACGGTATAAGTTGCCAATCGTGAGCTCTATCGGGGCGATAAAGCAATACTAACGAGTCAATACTATTTGTTATCAATTCATTATCTAATCCTCCACCTTCGGGTGTTGTTGTTTTTATATACTGAAACCTGCCTCTCATTACAAAATTCTGATTAAAAATGCCCTGAATACTCCAATAGTGCTCTTTAGAAATAAACAAACCGGGAATGGGTGTTTTAAATCCATCGGGCGCTACCCAATTATTCTCAACACGAACCAACGCCGAATCGCTAACAGATATGACCGAAGCATTGAAATTACATTTATCAAACGTATAAGCAGCAGCCGATTTTATTATTTTATATTGATCGGTTGTTGCATCGTTTACTCTTTCGTATAAATCTGTAATTACGCAACTTGGAAGAATATCAGTATAAAAAGTATCTATACCATATCCCTGTCGAAGAGTAATTCTAAAAGTTCGCATATTCCATGAGCTATCTAAAGCGGTTATTTCAGTCTGTGCAAAAGGCGAATAAGCAGTTCTGCCTCTCAATTTTTCTTTAGAATAAACGATAAGCCGGTTTTGTAAACCAACTTGTTCTACTTTAAACGAATCCACTGAAAAATGAGGGAAGCCCGGAGTAAAAATATAGGTTTCAAAAAAGTCGTGCACTTTAGGATTGGCATACTGAACTAAATAATCTCGCATATCTTCGGAAGTAACGGTTTGAAAAGCTCTATGAGCCAGATAGTCGGTCATAACTGTATAAAACAAGCTATCGCCCAAAAAATGTCGAAGATTTAACACCATCAACGCTCCTTTGACGTATGAGGATTTACCATAGGTATTCGATTGGGGTATGTTATTTAGTGCATAATATCCGCCATCTTCAATATGAGCATAATGCAACACATCGTATTGCATTGCTCGTTTATTAGCTAAATAAGTATTATTGCCCGAAAAAGTTTCGTTGTGTAAAAACTCACTAAACGTTGCCCAACCCTCATTTATCCACATTTCTTCAGCTTTACTGCAAGTTATTAAATTGCCAAACCAATGATGAAATAATTCGTGTGCATAGAGTGTTTCATACGTAGTATTGCCATTAATAGCCAATCGTGGATATGCTATATTGGTTGCATGTTCCATTGCACCGCTCGAAAAATCGACAGAAACATAACCCACTCTTTGCCAACGATATGGACCAAATTTACTTTCGTATAGTTGTAAAACGTTTTTAAGATTTATAAATGAATTTTTTGCTTTTAGCGTATCTGCTTCTAACACCCATATATCGATAGGTATTGGTCCCAACATTCCATTAAATGTATCGGTAACACAAACATAAGGAGCTACAGCAACAGAGGCTAAATAAGTCGGAATTTCGTCTCTCATTCTCCAATGACAAAGGCGTTTTCCGCTGCAAGTGTTTTGAAAATCGACCAATTCGCCATTGCAAACCGCCATATGATTTAATGCAGCATTTACATTAATATAAAAATCGTATGTAGCCCTATCTTCAAAATCGTCGTTGCAAGGTATCCAACAACGGCCGAAAACGTGCGGTTGAGCTTCAAATCCAACCCCTAAATTAAATGCACTGTTGGCTGTCCACTTAAACCCTCCCCAATGGCTTGAACCGGGGTCTTCCTGTGGATGCCCGAAATAAAATACCGCAACCCGAATGGTATCGTGGATACCAATTGCCGGAACAACCGGTATTTGTAGTGTTCTATCATCGTATTGTATCCCTTGAACCTTGACATCGTTTAACGTAACACTATCTAAGACCATTTCGAGTAAATCAAGATTAACCTGATTTAATGAATTTATTTTTGATACGATTGTAAGCTCAACATAACCGCTAATCATTTGATTAGTAAAATCCGTGATTTCCAAATGCACATCGTAATGAATGACATCAATGGAATCACTATGTGATGCCCTCAAAACATAAACGTTAAAGAGCATAAAAATACAGAAAACAAAAAGATTCGTCTTTTTCATCGTTCAAAATTTGCTTAAAAATAATTACTTTTAACCTAAAAAAAAATGAGCAATAACAAACCCGAAATATTAAAAAGCATTTCGCCCATTAAAATTGTTTTACCTATTTTAATCGGTTTGGCTATAGTTGGCTTTTTAATATACAAAGATTGGAATCAGCAAGCAGTAAATAGTTTTAACATAACTTATGTTGTTATTGTTTTTGTGGCCATTTCATTTTTCATGATGTTTCTTCGCGATATTGGCTATATGATTCGCTTACGAATATTGAGTGAAAAGAAACTTTCGTGGAAAAAAACTTTTTACATTATAATGCTTTGGGAATTTGCTTCTGCCATTTCTCCTTCGGCTGTTGGAGGAACAACCGTTGCTACCTATTTTATTTATAAAGAAGGTGTTTCGCTTGGCAAAAGCACTGCTTTGGTAATGGCAACAGCCTTTTTAGATGAGCTATATTTTATTTTACTCTTTCCCATCATTATTTTTTCAGTTGGCATCCAACAATTATTTTCGAGCACTGCTGCTTTTAGCAATAACTATCTTTATTTTGCTTTTATTGGATATGGCATTAAGTTTATTTTTGATTTGTTAATTGCCTATGGTCTTTTTGTAAACCCACAATCCTTAAAAAAAATATTGACAGGAATTTTTAAACTTTGGTTTTTAAAGAAGTGGAAAGAAAAAGCAGCCCACACCGGCGATGATATAATCATTGCATCAAATGAACTTAGAGGCAAACCCATTTTGTTTTGGTTAAAAGCATTTGGAGCATCGTTTATTTCATGGACGGCCCGCTACTGGGTAGTCAATTTTTTATTGCTAGCATTACTAGCCGGAATAAATATACAATATAATGGCATAAGCCTTTATGAACATTTTGAAATATTTGCCCGTCAGCTAATTATGTGGGTAATGATGCTGGTTTTACCCAGTCCGGGTGCCAGCGGATTTGCCGAAGCCGTTTTTTCCGATTACTTGTCTGTATTTGTGCCGGTTGGTTTTGCTGCACTTTTAGCCCTTGCCTGGAGAATGGTAAGCTATTATCCGTATTTATTTTTAGGTATTTTTTTACTCCCTCCCTGGATAAGAAGAACACACACTAAGAAAGACGAAAACCAATAATGGTTACATCATCTATTTGTTCCTCGTTCTGTTTCCATTGTTTAAATGTTTGTTCAAATATCACTTTTTGTTCTTCCATTGGCTTATTGGCATTTGCTATAATGGATTCTTTTAAACGTTTGTAAGTAAATTTTTTATTTTTTGGACCTCCAAATTGGTCAGCAAAACCATCGGTAAATGTATAAACAATGTCGTTTTTCTGCATTTCAAATTCGTATTCCATGAAAGGAATATTTTCTTTATCATGCTTTCCAACCGGCATTCTATCTGTTTCTAATTCAATAATATTTTCATCTCTATAGATCCAAATCGGATTGTTTGCTGCAGCATAAATAATTTTATTTTTATTCATTGAAATCGAAATAATATTAGCATCCATACCATCTTTACCTCCTTCTTCTGAACCGTCATATTTTAAGCGATGTATAATTTGTTTTCGAGTATAATTAAAAATATCTGACGGATGGGTATATCCTTTCTCAATAGCTTGTTCCAATGTTTTTATTATCAATATACTCATAATAGCTCCCGGCACTCCATGACCGGTACAATCTGCCGTTACTAAAACAAAATCTCCGTTGGCATCGTTAGAAGCCCAATAAAAATCGCCACTAACCACATCTTTAGGCATAAATACAACAAAATAATTTGTAAACATTTTCGATAAAATAGTGTCTGTTGCCAAAAAACTACGCTGTATTCGCTCGGCATAATTTATACTGTCTTTAAGGTCTTTGTGAATCATTTCGATATGGAGTTTTTGTTGTAAAACAACGTCACGCTGAGCTTCAATTTCACGCTTCTGAGCATTAATTTCTTCATTTGCATACTCAAGCTGCTTATTTTTCTCTAAAATAACAATGTTTGCTTTCTTTTTTAGCCGATAACCTCTATAAACAAGTAAACTCACTAAAAGCAATGAAAGTAATCCTATTAGAAGCATATTTCGAAAAAGACGCTGTATTTTATTATTTTTTTCCTGCTTTTCTATTTCAAAATTTTTCTGAACAAGTTCTTTTTCTTTTTTTTCAACTTCGTATTTTGCAGACATTTCGGCAATATTGTTTTCAAACTCTACTTTATATAAGCTGTCTTTTAGTGTTGTATAGTTTGCGTAATACGACGTTGCCTCTTTATATTGTTGTTTTTGGAAATACGTTTTTGCTAAGAGTTCCGAACATTTTAAAATGATGTCGTAATTATTCGTTTTTTGGGCTTTTTCAAGGCTTTCTAATGCATATTTTATTGCCAAATCATAATTATTCATTTGGCTATAAGTGTTTGCCAACGTATGTATATAAAATGCTTCTTCGGACGTTAAATCGGTATTACGAATACAATAGAGTGCTTTTTTTGCATAATCTAGCGCTTCATTCAACTGATTTTTTTTTGTATATACAGATGAGTAGTTATTATATATCATAGCCAAGTTTCGCATATCGTTGTTCTTTTTGTATATAAGCAACGCTTTATCTAAGTAATAAATCGCCTTATCCAAACTATCGAGCCGAAAATATTCTGCAAAGAGGTTATTGTAGCTATCGGCCAAGTATAATTTATTCGGATATTTTAATGCCAATGCTAATGATTTTTTTATCGTTTTTATGGCTTCTTTGCTTGATTTATTAGACGAATAAACCGCCGCTAAATTATTTAACACCTGAATTGTTTTAGCCGTATCTTTTTGAAGTTCGAATATTCGTAAACTTTTTAAATAATTTTCTGCTGATTTTTCGTAATCAGATAAATAATAATACGAAACACCACTATTAATATATGCTAAAGCAGAAACATCAAACGCATTAATCTGTTTAGCATACATCAATGACAATTTGTAATATTCTAATGATCCTTTGTAATTTCCAGTATCGCTAATACAAATTCCTAATAAATTATAACTTTTAGCAAGATAAAGTTTATCATCTAGTCGTTTAGCTAAATCTATCACAATTTTTGTTAAATCAATCGCTTCTTTTGAGCGATATTGAGACATATAATAATAAGCAATATTATAAATAGAATGTAATAAACCTTGTTTATATTTTGATTTTCTTGAAAGTGAAGTTGCTTTTAAAGCAATTTGATAAGAAAATTCGGGATTTATTTTTGAACTATCAACCGCAAGTTTATTAAGATAATCAATTAAGCAAGAGTCTGTTTTACAAGGTATTTTGTTTCTATAAACTTCAATATTTTGGTTATAGGTTTCAATAAAAAAAAATATAAATAGCAATGGCAATAAAATTTTCATCATTTTAATGGTTTTTATTATGCTCAAATTTAATGAACTATTTACAAAAAACAATACAACTGATATTTATAAAAAAATGTCTTTATAAAAATTATTTATTTTTACTATCTATCCAAATCGTAACTGGGCCATCGTTAACCAACGAAATCTGCATGTTGGCTCCAAAAACACCTGTTTTTATTTTTTTCCCCAGTTCCATTACAATTTCTTTTTGAAAACACTCATATAATGGAATGGCTTTTTCAGGAGCGGCTGCTTTAATATAAGATGGGCGATTGCCTTTCTTGGTTAAAGCATGTAAGGTAAATTGACTAACAACTAAGATATCGCCATCTATATCTTTAACCGACAGGTTCATTACCCCTTGGTTATCGTTAAAAATTCGAAGATTGACAAGTTTTTTTGCCAACCAAGCAGCATCTTCCTCATCATCTGCATCTTCTATACCGACAAAAACCAACAAACCTCTTTTTATTTCGGCATGTACTTTATTTTCTATGGTTACGTTGGCATTATTTACACGTTGAATCAATATTCTCATAGGCTAAACAGGTTCAAAAGCATTTTCTATATGATAGATTGTATATTCATTTTGTTTTAAAAGGATAGCAATGATATCAAAACGAATTTCGTCAAAATCAACATAATTTTGAATAAAAGCCTCTATAGCTTCGGTTAAAAAACGTTGTTTTTTAATATCTACAGCATCTTCGGGTTGTGTATATTTATTATCGCTACGGGTTTTTACTTCCACCACTACCAACGTCCTGTTTTTTTTAGCAATGATATCTATTTCTTTATGCTTATGTTTCCATCGGGTTTCTACTATTTCATATTCTTTTTCGACCAAATAACTGACGGCTATTTGCTCACCTCTTTTTCCTAAATCTAAATGCGACGAATTGTTCATAATTAGTGCAAAATAAACGAAACTTTTTAAAATCTCCATTCGTAAAAAGTGCATATTTTTACGAACTAAAATTTTTAGAATGAAACTATTTTACGTTTTTTGTTTTTGCTTTTCTTTTTATGTTTTGAAAGCTCAGCCAAGTGCAACTACAGATGTTACCAAAAACGGGAACAAAAGTTTTGAGGGCGTTATTTTTTTCTCTATGGAAATGCTTTCGGATACGATGTACTACACCTATTCCATTAAAGACCGAAATGTTCGGTTAGATGAGTATAACCGCTGTAAATCGTGTAAATTCCCCGACAATTATATGTTGTTTGACCTAGACAATAAAAAGATTACTGCTTTAAATCCTCAACGCAAAATGTACCTTCATCTTACAGTAAACGAATTTAAAGAATACAACAACAATGACGATTTTATTATTTTAAAAACCAATAATTCAAAAAAGATATTAGGGTATAAATGTTACCAATGGAGAGTTCGAAACAAAAAACAAAACACCGAAATTTCTTACTGGGTTGCAAATGACCATTTCAATTTTTTTATCGATTATCTTAAACTTTGGAATCGTTCTGAAAGGCATGCAACCTATTTTTTACGGATTCCCGAAACGCAAGGATTTTTCCCCATGCTTAGCGAAGAGCGTACCACCCTTCGTGAACAAAAAATGACGCTCCGCGTACTTAGCATTCAGAAAAAAGCATTGGATCCTTCATTATTCCAAATACCTAAAGATTATAAGAGTTACGAAGAATAAACATGTGGTATTATTCTTTCATTCATTGGCTCGAAGAACATCAAGGTGCATGTATGTACAAAAAGTTTTTGGGCATCGAATGTCCCGGATGTGGCATGCAGCGTTCGCTTATTGCATTGTTAAAAGGAAATGTTATGGAAAGTTTACAGTTGTTTCCTGCATTAATTCCGCTACTTACTATGTTTCTTTTTCTCATCCTGCATCTAGTTTTTAAATTTAAATATGGGGCACGCATTTTAGTTTATTGGTTTATACTTAATACGATTATCATTGTTTCGAATTATATCATAAAGCTTATCTGACATAACAAACTGTATTTGTGTACATTACAGCGTATCATTGATATATAAAAAAATATATCTTTATTTTGCAAGCAAAAAAAATAATGACAGAGATTCGTAGAACATTTGACATCATTGATTACATCAATGAGCAATATTCTCAAAAGAACGATGTTTTTGGAGGAAAGCGAAACGGAGTTTGGTTTATTTATTCTGCTTCGGATTATCGTCAATACGTTAATGCCATTAGTTACTCATTATTAGAATTAGGCTTTAAAAAAGGGGATCACATACTTAGTGTATCGACAAATAAACCTGAATGGAATTTTATGGACATGGCATTAGCTCAATTAGGCATTGTGCACATTCCGGTTTATCCCAACATAAACACAGAAGAATATATTTATATTTTCAATCATAGTGATGCCAAAGCTATTTTTGTGGGTGATGATGTAATTTATCAGCGTATTAAGTCGGCTATTGATGCAACACCTTCTATTAATAAAGTTTTTTGCCTGTGGAAAAACGAATGTCTTCACGATTCTAATATTTATTCTTTAATAGAAAAAGGCAGGCAGCTAAAAGAAAAATATCAATCAACACTTGAAGAGATAAAAAAATCCATTCATCCTGACGATATTGCAACCATCATTTACACATCCGGAACAACCGGAACTTCTAAGGGAGTCATGCTTCGTCATTCAAATTTAGTTTCAAACATTGTATCAAGCAGTAAAATTCAACCGTTAAACTCAAAACATAAAGTTTTAAGTTTTTTGCCGCTATGCCATATCTTCGAGCGAATGTTAAACTATCATTACCAATACCTTGGAATTAGTATTTTTTATGCCGAAAACATTGGCACCATTGCCGAAAATTTACGGGAAATAAAAGTACACGGAATGACTACCGTTCCACGATTACTCGAAAGCATTTTCGATAAAATACAAGCAAAAGGGAAAGATACTGGTGGCATCAAAAAGAAAATTTTCAACTGGGCAGTGAATGTTGCTCTTGCATACGACTTAAATCCAGGCATAGCATATCGCATTAAGCAATTTATTGCTACTATTTTAGTTTACAACAAAATAAAACAATCCCTCGGTGGTAATCTTAAAATTATCATTTCAGGTGGCGCTGCACTTCAAGTCCGTCTGCATCGATTTTTTGGAGCTATGGGCATACAAGTATTAGAAGGATATGGGCTAACCGAAACCTCGCCGGTTATTTCTGTAAACTATCCCAAGGGAAATAATATACGATTTGGAACAGTGGGACCACTGCTCGAAAACGTTGAAGTTAAGATAGCAGAAGATGGAGAAATTTTGGTTAAAGGTCCCAACGTTATGAAAGGCTACTACAAAGACGAAGAAGCCACAAAAACAGCTATCGACAGCGAAGGGTGGTTCCATACCGGCGATATTGGCGAAATGATTGAAAACAAATTCCTTAAAATAACCGACCGTAAAAAAGAGATATTTAAAAATGCCGGAGGAAAATATATCGCTCCTCAAGTTATCGAAAATAAATTAAAAGAATCTATTTTTATTGAACAAGCCATGGTTATTGGCGAGAATGAAAAATTTGCAGCTGCCATCATTTCTCCAAATTTCAATCATTTACATTTTTGGGCTGTAAAGCACAAAGTTCATTATTCGAACAACAAGGAATTAATTCAAAATTCGTTAGTAATAGATCGCATTAACGAAGAAGTTCAGAAAACAAACGAAAGCCTAAGTCCACACGAGCAAATAAAAAAAATTCGTCTTGTCCCCGAAACTTGGTCAACGCAAACCGGCGAATTGAGTCCTACATTAAAATTAAAGAGAAAAGTTATTTACGAAAAATATAAACACATTATGTGTGAGATATATAAATGTTAATCTACTTTATCCTTTAGTTTTTTTAGTTCATCTAATTTAGCCTTTTCGGCATCCACTTCTTTTTGTTTTGCTGATTGTTCTTCTACATTTTTCTTGATGTCATCTTCTGCTTTCTTTATTTTTTCCTTGTAGTTTTCTATATCCTTTTCCAGTTTTTCTTTGTCCTTTACCAGTCCTTCCATCTCTTTTGTTCGCTTATCAAACACTTTTTGCTGATCTTTCACTTTACCTTCCATGCCATCTAATGTCGCTTTTTTTGCAAAGTCCCTGACAATTTTTTCCATTGTTTTAAATTGTGACGAATGGTCGGAGGAATTTAAAAATGCACCTCCCAAATCGACAGCCACAACGAATTGTATTTCATTATCTGATTTCTTAATACATTTGGCATATACATCCACTGTATTATTCGTCAAATCCTTAATTAGGGCATTATCAGCAAATAGTTCCTTTTTCGAACTCACTTTTGCATCATACGATTTCATCAGTTTTTCCCATGCTTTCTCTACGTCATCCGTGGTTGTTTCATAAATATTCACCGTTAAACATTTATTATTTCCGCCACCAATATCTTCTTTCGATTCTTTAACTTTTGTAGAATACTGTGCAAAACTAAAATTTGCAGCTAAAAATGCCAGAATAAAAAATAAATTTCTCATATATTTAATCGTTTTCGTTAAAATTCTTAATTGCTCCGCCGGATATTATAAACTTCATAGCTACAGAAGGTGGAATATTTAAAGGGACTACATTTTCTATTGGTACTACAAATAGCTCGCCCGAAAATGCATAAGAATGCGGAAAATAAACACTTATGTATCCTTTTTTTATACCTAATTCAGACAAATCTTCTTGAGTAATAAAACCCACTTTTTGAATATCCGAATGATGATTTAACTTTACTAATACAGGCTTATTAAATTTTCGATCTTTGCCAACAATGGCAGCAAAGAAATCTTTCAGCGGAAGATACAAATCACGTATCACCGGCATATGCAAGATAATAGCATTAAAAAACTGAATAGCCGGCTTAGCAAAAAAAGTATTTGCCAAAAATCCAAGCAGTGTAATTGCTACGATAATTATAATAAGCCCAATTCCCGGAAAATAAAAATGAGTAACATCGAGAAAAAGAGAATCAAAAAAAAGAATAATTTTATAGATAATAAAGGCGGTAACTCCAAGAGGAGCAATATAAAAAAGCCCTTGTAAAAAATAACCGATTAATTTTTTTCGCATAAAAATTGAAACTTTTTGGGTAACGATGTAACAACTAAATAGTATGAATCTTTTACCAACGATAAAATAAACTCATCTTTTAGCTCGCCTGTTAATAAAATGGTATTCCAATGTTTTTTGTTCATATGGTAACCGGGCAAAACCGAAGAATATTTTTCTCTAAGCTCTTCGGCTTTTAAAGGTTCGCATTTTAAATTTATACGATCTCCCTTTTCCATATCGAGCAAAGCAAACATTTTACCAAACACCTTAAAAACCAGCGTTTCCTCATCAAATGGGAAGCACTCCTCAGCTTGGGGCAACGATTTACAATATAAATAGAGTTGTTCAATATTCATAAGAATTCCAAAGATACAAAAAAATGAATTAATTATTTTTGTATAAGAAAAATTATCTATATATTGCAAGCTATAATTAAAAGGAATTTAATTTAAAAATTTTAATATTAACTTTATGAGAAACAAGTGGTTATCATTTGCAGCTTTTTTAGTAGTTGCATTGATGTTGAATGCATCTGTGAATGCTCAAAAAAACTCGGGCAACAAACCGGCTCGAACCAAAAGCGATAAAACAAACATGCAATGGATTGAAATGGGACCGTCAAATCAAGGCGGCAGAATAAAAACTGTTTTAATCGACAAAAACAATTCAAACCTTATTTATGCCGGTGCTATTGCAGGTGGTCTTTGGAAATCAACAACAAGTGGTTCCTCTTGGACTAAAGTTACTGACAACACCGATAATATTGCTGTTAGCTGTTTATACCAAAGTACAAATGGCGATTTATACTTTGGAACCGGAGAATATTTTGGTTATCCAAATAATTTAGGTCTCCAAGGTAACGGCATTTGGAAATCAACCGATAATGGAAGCACCTGGAATCATCTTACTTCAACATCTGACGATGCATTTAAATATGTCAGCAAAATTGTTGGTACTTCTTCAAAAATATATGCTGCTACCTATAAAGGACTTAGAATTTCAACCGATGGAGGCACAACATGGACTAACCCCATCCCTAATACTGATGCCAATTTTGAAGCACCGGCAACCGATGTTGAAGTTAGCAGCGATGGCTCTCTTGTTGTTGCTTCAATCAACAACCAAGCATATGTTTGCAATACCGGTAACGATGTTTTCGTTTTAAAATCCGATGCCAACAATATACCAACTGATGTTATACGTTTGGAATTTGCTATTGCACCCAGCAACATAAATCATGTTTATTGTATTGCCGTTAACAACGACGGTAAACTTAAAAATATTTACGAATCCATAGACAAAGGTAATACTTGGACAGCTATTATTGCAAACGTAACCAACCAATTCCAACCGTTTGGCACAGGCAAGAATAAACAAGGTAAATACTATTGCTCTTTAGCTGTTTCACCTACCAACGATTCTACCATTTATATTGGTGGGGTTGATTTATATCGCTACCATCCCAATACATCATTCGAACAACTTTCTGCCTACTATTTACCCTCATACAGTTCAAAATACATACATCAAAATATTTTCGATATTCAGTTTAGTCATAATTTCAGTACAGATAAAACAATATACGTAGCTACTGATGGAGGTGTATTTAGATCGAACGATGATGGTTATACATGGGCTGGTGTTTACAAAAATTTAAATGCAGGTTTTTTCAATTCTGTTGCTATTTCTAATAATAACGTCGTTACGGGCGGAACTCAATTTAATGGTTTACTTGTAAACGATTTAACCGGCACAACAAATTTTGATTTTGAAAAATATTTAAGTGGTGTATGCGGTGATGTTGAACGTTCCAACATAAATCCCAACTCTATGATAGCCACAACCACTTATGGTACTCTGTATAGAACAACCAATGGAGGTGCTGATTTTGCTGCAAATATTAGCGATTCTATTTTAGGACAGGCTTTAGGAACCTACAAAGAACCCTTTTTAGCCCCCATTCGTGCTTTCGAAAATTTCTACGATGCAAACAGTATTCAAATGCTTGACATTGTAGCCGGCCGAAACTTACATTTAGGCGATACCGTTTTTGCTACTAACGGTTTTGGTAAAGATATTTATCACATTGTTGATGCTGCTGACTTAAACGGCGATACTGCCATTATAAAAGGCGACACTATCCAAACGCAAGATTATTATACTTCTCTTGTTGCATTAGGATTAAACAATAGAGTTTGGATTTCGTGGGAAGCCATGAATCCCTCAAAAAATCCTCCAAGCTGGTATCCTGTTGCATACAGTAGTGATATTAAACGAGTACAAACATTAGAATTTTCAAGTGATGGCGATATCATTTATTTTGCCGATTTCGATACCACCAACTCCGTTAGCAATGTTTACCGTTTGGCAAATATTCAAGCTGCCAGAACAAGAACGTTAGCCAATTGCAGCCTTTCTACTTGCGTAGTTACAAAGCAACTTTTAGGAACATTCAACGGTAAAGTAAAAGGATTAGCCGTTGACCCACAAAATAAAAATAACCTATTAGTTACTTTAGCAACGTACGATTCTAATCCACATATTTATTACTCAACCAATGCTGCTACAACAACTGATGATACTACCTCACATAACTTCATCGAAAAACAAGGCAATTTAGAAGCTATGCCGGTATATTCAGCCATTATTCTTTGGAACAATAGCCAACAGGTTATTTTGGGAACCGAAAAAGGTATTTATGTTACCGAAGATATTACAGCAGCATCTCCATCATGGGTTGCACAAAACGATGGTATGACCAATGTACCTGTTTCACAAATTCGTCAACAATTACACAGAAACGGCTGGTTGCCTGTAAATGGCATTTTTGGTAACGGTATTCAAACCGGTATTGAAAATCATGGGGTTATCTATGCTTCTACTATGGGTCGCGGTATTTTCCGTTGTGAAACGTTCAGAGGTCCGGTTAGCGTTCCGGAAAATATCTACACAGAAAATTCCTCGTCATTGCAAATCTATCCCAATCCTGCCATCGACAACATTAACATCCAATTTGACCTGACCCAAAATTCTAATGCTGAAATAAGCATACTTAACCTCAATGGCCAAACCATCAACACAAAAAAATTAAACAAACTTAATAAAGGAACTCAAAATATTGAAATGCCGGTTTCAAACCTTTCTTCCGGTATTTATATGATTTCTGTTAAAACAACAGACGGAAAATATTTAGGTAAGCTTATAAAAAAATAATTGCTTATTATAAAAATCAATTAAAAAGGCTGTCTAAAAAGGGCAGCCTTTTTTGCTAAGAGAACAACATGTTAGTAAATAAAAATCTCAACTATATTTTATAAATTTGCAACTTAAATATTTACCATGACTAAATCATATTTTGCCCACGAAACAGCTATCATTGACGAAGGTTGTACTATAGGCGAAGGCACTAAAATATGGCACTTTAGCCATATCATGCCTAATTGTATTATCGGTAAAAACTGCAATATTGGGCAAAATGTAGTTGTTTCGCCCGAAGTAGTACTTGGCAATAATGTCAAAGTTCAAAACAATGTTAGCATATACACCGGTGTTATTTGCGAAGACGACGTTTTTTTAGGCCCCTCGATGGTTTTTACAAATGTTATTAATCCTCGCAGTGCTGTTATACGCAAAGATCAATACAAAAAAACACTGGTTAAAAAAGGAGCATCCATCGGTGCCAATGCCACCATTGTATGTGGTATTACAATTGGAGAATACTCATTTGTCGGAGCGGGCGCTGTTGTAACCAAAGACGTAAAACCCTATGCCCTCGTTGTCGGAAACCCATCACGTCAAACAGGCTGGATGAGCGAGTATGGACACAAACTCCATTTCGATGAAAATGGCGTTGCTACTTGCCCCGAAAGCCACGAAACGTATAAATTAGAAAACAACCAGGTTTATAAAATCATAAAACATGAATAAGAATTTTGCCATTATTGGCATAGCCGGATATATAGCACCCCGCCATGTTAAAGCAATAAAAGACACCGGTAATCGCTTGATTGCTGCATTAGACCCATTTGACAGTGTCGGTTTTATTGATTCTTATTTCCCCGAAGCTGATTATTTTTCTGAATACGAGCGATTTGATCGGCATATCGATAAATTAAAACGTCAAGGCATTACTACAGATTATATTAGCATTTGTTCTCCCAATTATTTACACGATTCGCATATACGTTTTGCACTAAAAAGCGGAGCCGATGCCATTTGCGAAAAACCCTTAGTCCTCAATCCATGGAATGTAGATGCTCTGTGCCAAATAGAAAAAGAAACCGGCAAAAAAGTTAACACAATATTACAATTACGCTTGCATCCAAGCATCATTAAACTAAAACAACAAATTGAGCAAAATCCCGATAAAATATATGATATCGACTTAACATACATTACCAGTAGAGGCAATTGGTATTATTTTTCGTGGAAAGGCGATATTCAAAAATCGGGAGGAATCGCCACCAATATCGGCATACATTTTTTCGATATGCTTATCTGGCTATTTGGTGATGTTCAAGAACAAAAAGTTTTCTTATCTAAACCCAACAAAGCATCGGGATTTATTGCATTAAAAAAGGCCAGAGTACGCTGGTTTTTAAGTCTCGACCTCAACGATATCCCAATAAATCTAAAAGAGCAGGGAAAACGCACATTTCGTTCCATCACATTAGACGGAAATGAAATAGAATTTAGCGATGGTTTTACAGACCTACACACCGAAAGCTATAAAAATATAATTGCAGGTAATGGATTTGGCTTAACCCAAGCCCGCCCATCGATAGAATTAGCATATAATATTAGAAATGCAGAAATCAGTGAACTTAAAAACGATTTTCACCCGTATTGTTTAAATAATATTCAATAATATGAACCTTTACGAACAACTTTTAAAAAAAGAAACAAAATTATCCGTTATCGGATTAGGATACGTAGGTCTTCCGATTGCCTTAGATTTCGCTAAAAAAATATCAGTAGTGGGTTTCGACATTAAACCCGACAGAATAGAATTAATGAAAAAAGGCATTGACCCCAGCAAAGAATTAGACAGCAACGAATTTATTGGATGCGACATTCAATTCACCAGTAATTTAGACGATTTGCGTCAAGCATCATTTCATATTGTTGCTGTACCAACCCCTATAGATAAACATAATTTACCCGATTTACGTCCGGTATTAGGAGCAAGCGAAACAGTAGGAAAAATCCTTAAAAAAGGTGATGTTGTTGTGTACGAATCAACGGTTTATCCCGGATGTACCGAGGAAGATTGCATTCCTGTATTAGAAAAATTTTCGGGATTAAAATACCCTGAAGATTTTAAAGTAGGTTATTCGCCTGAACGAATTAACCCCGGTGATAAAGAACATACCTTTAAAACCATTATTAAAATTGTATCGGGGTGCGATGAGCCAACACTCGATACGGTTGCCAAAGTATATGAGCTTGTTATAGCAGCCGGCGTTCACAAAGCATCATCCATAAAAGTGGCTGAGGCAGCAAAAATCATCGAAAATACGCAACGCGATGTTAACATTGCATTGATGAACGAGCTCTCCATAATTTTCAACCGCATGGGCATCAATACATATGAGGTTCTCGAAGCTGCCGGAACAAAATGGAATTTCCTAAAATTCTCGCCAGGCCTGGTTGGTGGACATTGCATTGGCGTTGACCCATATTACCTTACATACAAAGCTAAAGAATACCGCTATCACGCTCAAATAATAAATTCGGGCCGCTTCGTCAACGATTCTATGGGTTTTTATGTAGCCAAACAAACTGTGAAAAAAATCATTGCTGCCAATAAAAATGTTTTAAGCAGTAAAGTATTAGTTATGGGTGTTACATTCAAAGAAGATGTTGCCGATTTACGTAATTCCCGCGTTGCCGACCTTATCAATGAACTCAAAAGTTACGGAATCAATGTAGATATTATTGATCCCTATGCCGATAAACACGAATTAAAAGAAGAATATGGTTTTGAGCTTTGCGATAAACCAACTGCCCCTTACGATGCCGTTGTTGTTGCAGTAGCCCATAAAGCCTATAAAGAACTTCCCGAAACGTATTTTGAAAATCTGTTAAATGAAAATGGTATTTTAGTGGATGTTAAAGGTATTTTCAGAAAACGTCAACATAAAGTAACCTATTGGAGCTTATAAAATGAATAAAAAAATTTTAATAACCGGAGGAACAGGCTATATAGGTTCACATACGGCTGTAGAGTTAATTCAAAAAGGCTATGAAGTTTTTATTATAGACAATTTTTCAAATTCTCACAGCTCTGTTTTAAACGGTATTAAAGCAATTACCGGTATAGAACCACATTTCACCAAACTCGATTTAAATCAATCTGATGAAGTAAAAAAATATTTTGAAACACATCACGATTTAGATGCCGTAATACATTTTGCAGCATTAAAAGCCGTTGGCGAATCGACTGCCAATCCTTTACTTTATTATAAAAACAACATTATTTCACTTCTGAACGTACTGGAAAACATGATTGAATTCCAAATCCCACATTTGGTTTTTTCATCATCATGTACGGTTTATGGTGAGCCCGAGAAGCTCCCGATTAAAGAAAATGCCCCCATAAAACCGGCGGTATCTCCTTATGGCAATACGAAACAAATTGCCGAAGAAATTATCAATGACACCATTCGTTCTAATGAACACCTGAAAGCATGTTTACTTCGTTATTTTAATCCAATTGGAGCCCATCCTTCGGGGTTAATTGGTGAATTACCCATAGGTATTCCTAACAACCTTGTACCCTACATTACACAAACAGCAGCGGGAATCAGAGACGTTCTCAGGGTTTACGGAGACGACTATGATACCCCAGACGGAACTTGCATCCGCGATTATATTCATGTTGTTGACCTTGCCAAAGCTCATATTGCCGCATTAGAACGTTTAATTGACAAAGCATACGAAAGCGACTGCGAAATATTTAATATTGGAACAGGACGTGGAAACTCTGTTTTAGAAGTAATTGAAGCATTCCAAAAGGTTAATAATATTAAATTAAATTATATCATTGACGATCGTCGCGAGGGGGATGTTGAAAAAGTTTGGGCAGATACTACTAAAGCAAATAAAGTGTTGGGATGGAAAGCTGAACTGACCATTGAAGATGCATTGCGCGATGCCTGGAACTGGGAAAAAAATTATAGAGGTATTCATTAATTTCTATTACTCATGAAATTTGAAAGAAATATTCTAATTACCGGTGGAGCGGGTTTTATTGGCTCTCATGTTGTTCGTTTATTTGTAAACAACTATCCGCATTGGCATATCATTAATCTGGATAAGTTGACCTATGCCGGCAATTTAGAAAACATAAAAGACATAGAAAATAAACCTAATTATACTTTTATAAAAGGTGATATTTGCGATGCTCAATTGGTTCAAAATATTTTTGAACAAAATAAAATTGATGGCATTATACACCTTGCTGCCGAATCGCATGTCGATCGTTCCATTTCGAACCCTATGGAATTTATTCAAACCAATATTATTGGAACGGTTACACTTTTAAACGCCGCTCGCTACTTTTGGAACAACCAATTTGAAAACAAACGTTTTTATCATATCAGCACCGACGAAGTATATGGCTCATTAGGCAGCGAAGGATATTTTAAAGAAACAACCCCATACGACCCTCGCAGTCCTTATTCGGCAAGTAAAGCAAGTAGCGATCATATTGTCAGGGCATATTTTCATACGTTCGGTTTACCAATCGTTATTTCGAACTGTTCAAACAATTACGGTCCCAATCAATTCCCTGAAAAGTTAATCCCTTTGATGATCAACAATATTCGCACACAAAAACCTCTTCCGGTATATGGGAAAGGTGAAAATGTTAGAGATTGGCTATACGTTGAAGACCATGCAAGAGCTATCGATTTAATTTTCAATTCCGGAAAAATTGGTCAAACTTATAACATTGGAGGCGAAAATGAGTGGCAAAATATTAAGCTAGTTAAGAAGCTTTGCGAAATTATGGACCACAAGCTCCAAAGACCCATAGGCACATCAGAAAAACTAATAACTTTTGTAAAAGACAGAGCAGGTCATGATCTCAGATATGCCATTGACTGTAGTAAACTAAAAAAAGACCTCGGATGGAAGCAGGAAGTTGATTTCGAAACGGGTCTTAATATAACGGTCGATTGGTATTTAAACAATGAAACGTGGATAAATAACATTCTTACAGGCGAATACGAAAAATATTACGAAAAACAATACTATCAACGATAATGTTTCAATCTATTCTTGTAGATATTCACTCTCATGTTTTGCCGAATCTTGATGATGGGGCAAAAAGTATCAGCGAAACCATTGATATTTGCAAATTCATGCAAAACATGGGGTATAAAAAAATGATAACGACTCCCCATAATCAAAAAGGATGGTTTGCAAATCCACCAGAAAAAATATATGAAACACTGAACAAAGTAAATGTTGCTTTGTCTATTCACAGATTAAATATACAATTAGATGTTGCTTCAGAATATTATCTTGACGAACTCTTTATTCAACAAATAAAAAATAAAGAAGTTCTCACATTTGGGAATAATTATGTACTTTTTGAATTATCACCGTTTATTTGCAGTAAATCACTATGGAGCGATATTCAAATTATAATGGATAGTGGCTACATTCCTGTTTTAGCTCATCCCGAACGTTATATTTACTTTTATAATCAAAAAGAAAAATACCATGCTCTTCACGAAATGGGAGTTAAGTTGCAATTAAACCTTGTTTCGCTTTCGGATATTGTTTCAAAAGAGTTAAGATGCAATGCAGAATATTTAGTTGATAATCAATTAGTAAGTTTTTGTGGAAGCGATAGTCATTCCCTTAAAAATCCATCCACGATTGCTCAACTGCAAAAATCAACACCCTATTTCGAAAAGCTAATACAAACCAATCCTTTGCTCAATAAAACCTTACTATAAAAAAAGGCTGCCTCGAAACGAGACAGCCTTTGTTATTGATTATTATAATGATACGTTATTTCGAAAATTTAGAAATAAACATTTTCCCATTTAAGCTGGTTGCAACTACATTGTAAAGTCCATTTGAAAGTTCACTTACATTAAGTCTAACCTCTTGTTCGGTTGAAAATACTTGTTGTTTTACAAGTTTTCCCTGCATATCATAAACCATTACATTTGCAATATTTTCTTCAGATGAAATGGTAATCATATCTTTTGCCGGATTAGGATAAAGAGTGGCTTGCATTATATTGTTTTCACTTACACTTTGTGGTGTTGGAGTAACAGATGCCCACGTTGTACCAACTCTGATTTCATCAATTTCTGCTTTGGGTGTTCCGCAGGTATTTGTGTTATCCCAACCATTTCTGATACAAATAGCAGCAATTGTAGTTGCTGTAGAAGTAGAAGCATTATTTGAAACGGCACCGGAAGGTTCATTTTGGCCTAAGTCAGTTGGATTTACCCACAAATAAGCTGTATTAGAAGTCATATCAAATTTAACAACCACAAAAACTGGAGTACCAAAAGGCAAATCTGTAGTATTTACAGTATATGCAGTAACAGCTACGTTTAAATTTGAAATTGCAAAATTAAAAGTACCGGGTGTAGCACCTTTTTTAATACCTAAACGTGCAGGAAAAGTAGAAACACCAGTATTACCACTTGTTGTCGCAAAGTGCATAAAATAGTTTACATTCGTTGCATGCAAATTCGTACTATCAATAACGTTTATAATGGCTGAATAATAAGCAACATTACCACTTATTGTAACAGGAGCATTTACATCACGAGAAAGTTGTGTATTATTACCTAAAATGTAAACTTTATTTCCTGTAGATGTTTGTAAGCCATTATATGATAAACTTCCGGGTAAAATATCAATCGTTCCAACTGTACCGCTATGAGTGTACCAACCATTGCTTTCGCAATCTGGAGTAGCACCTACAGTTGTGCAATTTCCACCGATATTACCGGTTCCGGTAAATCCATCATAAAATTGACCAAAAGAAAGTTGACTTATAGCTAAAAATGCTACTAAAAATAATGAATTGTAAAGTTTTTTCATAAATAATATTTTTTAAAATTGGTAACCACAAAGATACGTCTTTTTTAGAAATCCGGAGATATAAAATCTTAAAAATTTATTTAATATTTTCAAGTATTTTTTTTAATGTAGTATTAAATTCGTCAGAGCTAAAACTTAGTTTTTTACGCGAAAAGTCAATATCGCCAACATGATTTATTGGAATCAGATGAATATGTGCGTGAGGAACTTCTAACCCTATCACTGCAATTCCAATTCTTTTACAAGGAATAGCTTTTTCAATAGCTTTAGCTACCTGCTTAGCAAAAAGCATCATTTCGGCGAGCATATTGTCTGGGATATCGAAAATATAATCGATTTCTGTTTTGGGAATAACAAGTGTATGCCCCTCGGCGAGTGGATTTATATCGAGAAATGCGAGGAATTTATCGTTTTCTGCAACTTTATAGCAAGGAATCTCGCCTGCTACTATTTTAGAAAATATTGTGCTCATAATTATCTTGAAATTTCTAATATTTCAAATTTTACTTTCCCATTGGGAACCTGCACCTCTACAATTTCGCCTACAGATTTTCCGATCAAACCTTTAGCAATGGGCGTATTTATTGAGATTTTTCCTTCTTTTAAATTGGCTTCACTTTCAGATACTATCGTATAAACAACTTCCGATTTATTAGCTAAATTTCTAATTTTAACTTTAGATAATATCTGAACTTTAGAATTATCAATTTTCGAATCATCAAGAATTCGGCTATTATTTAAGGTCTCTTCTAGTTTTGAAATCTTTAGCTCCAGCATCCCTTGTGCTTCTTTTGCAGCATCGTATTCTGCGTTTTCAGACAAATCACCTTTATCCCTAGCTTCGGCTATCATTGCCGATATACGGGGACGCTCAACCGTTTTTAAAAATTCAAGCTCGTCTTTAAGCTTTTTATATCCTTCTTCCGATAAATAAAAGACTTTACTCATATTCTTATCATTTTAATATAGAAAAAAAGAATTCTTCTTTTTTCAAAGAAGAACCCTTTTTACTATGCAAATATAATAATTTTTTAGATTACAACGTAATTTTTGCTCCTATTGAGTGAACACCATTAAATGGATTTGTCGCTCTATATGAATAATCGATAGCAAATGTACTTCCTTTTTCTTTGTTCATTGGAATTTGAATGGAAACACCAGCTGTTGGTCCTGTAAATGCTGTTGTTCGAGTATCGTAATCAAACAGACCTTTTTCATAAATAAAACCACCTCTCAACATAATCATTTCTCTAAATGCAAATTCTAATCCTGCATGATACTGGTCTTTTGTAAAAGAATTGGATGTAAAGTTGGCTGCAAATGATAAACGATAATCGCTCGATATTTTTGAAGCTGCAGTATCAACCTTGGTTCCTAAATGAAAATCTATCATGGCACCAATTGTTATAAGAGCAGGCAATTCAAAATCAGCAGAACGAGACAATACGGTCATAACAACATCGTTGGGTGGCACATTACCACGAAATGATAAACCATCACCGCTATAACGCATGGTGGGTCCCCAGTTTTTCAGTGAAATACCAAGATGTAAATTGTCGCGTATTTTTTTACCCAACTTATTTACTCCCAAACCGGTAAGATATTGGATACCGGCATCTACACATACTCCGGTAGCTCCTAAGTTAGCAATTTTTTCATTTACAACTTTCAAATTCATTCCACCATAAATACTGTTTGAGAATTCTTTAGCATAAGCAATACCTATTACAGTATATGAAGGATGAAAAGTACCAATACCTCCTTCGGGCAAATCGACCGTTGTGATATCAATTTCGCCGAAATCCATATTCATAAACGAAAGGCTTAACACACCACTTTCGCCAACTTTCTGCGATAATCCGAAAGCATTGATATTAATTCCTGTTCCGGCTAACCAATTGGTATGCGAAAATATAAGTTCTGTTTTCTTGGTAAATGCAGTTCCTGCTACATTTAAGCTTAAGGCTTCTAAACCGCGTGCACCTCCGGTGTTTGCTCCTCCCCAGCCGGTACTTCTTGCCCATGGATTAATTAATAACTCACTGGCTCCGGCTTGTCCGGCACGCTGTTCATTACCTGCTTTGCTATAGTTAAAGAATGTCATTCCTAAAACTACCAAAGCTCCAATAACTACTTGCTTTTTCATATTATTCTTCATTATTTTCGTTATACCATTTTTTAGAAATTATTTAAGTCGATGGGGCGTAAAGCACCAAACCATTTTATTACCTTTTCGCCTATACCAGGGGCGTCAATATGAACAATATACATACCGCTTGCAATACTAATATTGTATTCGTTCTTCAAATCCCAATCCTGATACGAAACAGGGCTGTCTTTCTTGAAGCGACGAATCAATGTTCCACTTGCATTAAAAATACTTATGGTACATTTTTGAGGCAAATTGGTAATTCTAACTTTATTTTCAATCTGTGAGCCTTCGTAAGCACTATAACCATAATAAGGATTGGGTACTACCTTAATTAAGTCGAGCGAATTTTTGGCAGTAGTATTGTCATTGGTTGTCGGGCTAACATCTTTAAGTGAGAAGAAGTACATTGGGTAACCCTGATTTGGAGCAGTAGAACTTAATAATTCTGCTGTACGCTTTTGATAAGGATTAGCAATTGAAATATTAATTTTTACTTCACCTTTTATAAACCAATATGGATCTGTAGTGCCTGCCGGTTTAACTAATTGACCATTTAACATAGGAACAGATACCCACATTGCATTATTCCAAACCATTGCCATACGATTTTCGTACGTTGATCCATTCATCGTTTGCAATTGTTTAAACTTACGCACGAGATATCTACCTTCATCGTATCTAGGCATCGTATCAACTAAAGTGGAACTATTTGATGGTTTATCATTATGTCCAAATACCCAAATATAGTGTTGACCGCCTAATAATAACTGACCACTTGCACCACCTGTTTGGTAATAAATCTCGTTTGCATATTCAGCCGTCGGGTTCCAAATCATATCTTTTCCATTTTGCGATGCATACTGAGAATTTTCACCAAAAACAATATTTAATCGCTCACCGGTTTCCATATCAATAGCATAACCAGGGAACCATCCCATACCGGTAGAAGAAATATAATTTGAATAATTAGCATTGGTGCTATCTCCAATATTGTTGGTTCTTCCTTCTTTATCAACAGAAGCATGTCGTCTTAATTCAAATTTCTTAGCACCACCTTCGCTTTGGCCAGCAGAAAAACTTAACGAAGCTAAATCTAAATCGGCTGTCTCTATTACAGGGCAACGGCTCCATTTCGATTTATCTTTTGTAATCACTACCAAAACACTCGATAATCTGTGTTTATTTGTAGCTACCTGAGAATCTATTCGTTTATAAAACTGTAATCCTTTTGTTTGCATTGATTGATTTGACGATGGTTTAGCATCCTTCATTGCTAAGGCATAAGGTGCCCACGTACCCTCTACTACTTTTTCATAAAACGATTTTGAGTCGGGTGTAGAAGAACCTATAAAGAAGTCATTACAGCTTAAGTCATCCATGTTATTAACTGTTCCGGAGCGAATCCAGTTCGGAAAATCGCAACCATCAACATCTGGCATAAAATTAACCCAACGTTCCATCGGATTTTCATACGAAATAGAACTATTTATATAACCATTTTGGAACGATTTGTAATCATCTTTTAATGGCCATGGAACCTGTGTAATAGTAATTGAAATGCCCCATTGGGGAATTAATTGTTCATTTTGCATACTAATGGCCGATTCGGAGTAAACTATATCACTGGCTTGTGTACTATTTGCTTTATAGAGCATCCAACGTGTTTTTGAAACAGTAAATTCTGTTGAATTAATGGTTGTTGAATCCGGAATAAATTTTAAGATGAAATCGTTTGGTTGAATATTTAACGGGTCCACAACTTTTACAGATATTGGTCCAAATGTATTTTCATATTCTACGGAATCGGTTTTATGAAGCGGAGAAGCTAAAATAGTGTTTATTGTTGCTTGTGTTAGTTTTAACTCATTATTTCCATTTCCATGACCGTCTAATTGAATAATCTTTGGTCCGTAACCATACGATGCATTTAAAATTGTTCCATTATTTGCCGGAGAAGGAGTATGAGGCATCGCAGAATAAATTTGTATGGGTTTACCATATCCGGAACGGCTTGGTAAATATGGCAATTTTTGGCCGTCTAATTTACTCGGGTCATTTGGATCATATGTCTTATAATTGTTATATGCATAAGCAATAGCAACGTAATAATATGACTTATGATTTATTAATCGCTTGTCACCGGTTGCAAAAGCATCTTCTGTTAATTTAAAAGTATGTTGAATACCGGCATCTGCACCCTCTACTTTTACTTTAGGCACAGAATATCCAATTTGGTTATCGTATTCAAAATTAACAATTCTTGACACGCTGTCTTTAATATCGCATTGGAATACTAAACGAGCTTTACTAATATCGTTAATGTCGTTTATTGAACTTGATTTATCTTTTAACTGATAAACTTGATACCCCTGAAAACGATATTTTGTATCACAATTGGGTTGATTATTTGGACAAACAATAAATGGATCTTCTTCAACATAATCTTCGCTGGTATTCAAATAATTGTTTGATCCCTTAATATTATAAATATGGAAAATCAATTCTTTATCTAATTCAACAATTTGTAATTCGGGAGCATTGGGAGCATCAACAATTTTAAAGCAAACCTCAAACAAACGTTGTGCCTTATCATCTGCTCTTCTAACTTCACTTACCGATGCCCAGGCACCGCCTTGTGTAGCACGTGCCCATACCATACCAACAGTAATATCGTTAGTTGCACCCGGTAACAGGGTAAACGGTCCTGCTGATTGTACAAATCGTCTATCACCCGGTGCTTGAGTTTCTTTCCATGAAGCTTGTGGAATTCCGGAGGTCCCCCATCCACATGGGTCTGTATCATCCGGAAACATAAAATCTGCCGGAGTTTGGCTGCTTAAATAGCCTGTTCCACCGTACGTCATACGAGTACCATGTTTCCAGTAACCTCTTAACATTCGGTAATATTCTATTGCTTTTTCGGGGTCTCCAGTTGTAGAAGCTCCATTAGTAAAATATAAGAAACGACGCATTCCCCAACGTTCATCATCGATTACACCATCGTTAAAATTCAAACCATTGATACTTCCTTCAGATAAAGGAGCAGCCGAACAATTTAATTCTTTTTTACCAGTTGCCGAATTATATACCCAGTTCGATAAATTATCTCTTCCATCCGGATCTTGATACGGACCTTCAAAAAAGTCAACTCCTATTGCCGGAGGCTGTGTTCCATATGTTTTTCCATTTCCGTCTCCATCCATTTCGTCACCATTATATAAATATCCTAAACCTCTGTTCACATCGGTACCTACATAGTCATCTGCATGATCTCCTAAATCTGCATCGGTCCAAACACCAAAATAGGTATCTTGTAAAGTATAGGTTGAACGATTGATAAGTGCATAATTTCCAAAAGTCATATTGTTGAGTTCATCGTTGGTTGCGAAAGCAAAATATTGAGCTTGTATTTCCATCCCTATACTTGCACCTTTTGACTCGGTATGAATATTACCACGATCGTTATATACCCACCACAAAGTAGCATCTCCATACAAACGAGGACGACGTTTATCTGGAGTTGTACCGCACGGAACAATTTTATCTAAATCATAAAATGGATAATCACCATCGTCCGGATTATATATTCCATCTTCATTTTCATCCCAAAATGGAGCTAATGTTGGCATATAGTCAGGTTCGGTATTGTTGCCCGGCCAATTCTTAATATCATCCGGCACTTCGTATCCGGCATATACATCTTGCAATAATTGTGTATTATTTGATTGTACAGCTCTCCACCATGAACGGAATCGTATTACTTCATCTTTCGTAACCGGAAAATGCTTATCGTATTTGGTACACATTTCGGATGTTGTATTTCCTTTGTCGCTACCGAATGCTTTTAATGGTCCGGTAAAATAATCTTGACCTACTTGTCTGTAGCGAGCAGCCGAAACACGTAATTGACCGTTAACATCCGTACCTCCAATCCAAATAGCACCTGCAAACAATGCATGTTTGCCGCTATATTTTGGAATTTCGTAATAAGGATTGCCTAACAAATCCCACCACATATCACCACCTGTAAATATCATGGTACGAATATTATTGTATTCAAAAATAGTTCTTCCACCGGGTGTTACGCAACCAGCGGCTAACGACTTTTCGCCTTCGGTATTTTTACTTCCACCGATGTATTTGTATGCAAATGTATAACTGCTTATCAGCAAACTTGCAAACAACAACACTTGAATTTTTCTGGACTGTTTCATATAATAATTCTTTTATTTTCTGTATTTAAATTAAAAACTAAACATAACACCTAAGCGAATTGTTCTGGCAAATGAGTAATTATATGGATAATTGATGTACATACTGTAATAGTTTCTGTAAGCAGTGGGGTCGTTTTGAGATTCGATTGTAACTTGATTTTTTGCATTCGTTAAATACCCATCGTCATCAGGGTTGCCTGTTGTTCCATATACATTAAGAATACCTTTGTTGTTCAACAAATTATTTACTTCGAGGTACACATTTAAGCCGGCTGTTTTATTCTTTTCTGCGCCGTATTTTAATTCTATATCTTTATCAACACGCATATTTATAGTAAAACGAGCAGGTTTACGAGCACCATTGAGCGAACCTACTAAATATCCCGTATTTAAATCGCGTTTACTATATGGGCTACCTGTACCATAGTTAATTGTAAAGTTTGCACCTGTATTTTGCAAGAAGTCCATACCGAACCACTTAGGACCATTATATGCAGGTCCGCTTAAGAAACGATAATCGAGGTTACCGCTAATAGCGTGGCGTTGGTCAAAGTCTAAGGGGATGGTTGCTCTTAAATTAGGTTGTCCTGTTTGTATAAGTGCCTTGCTTGTTTCAGCATTTGAGCCGGTACCATTAGCAAATTGAAGTGTATAGTTTATACGCAACGTAACGTTTCCGGTTCTACGTAAGTCATAGCCAACAGTTAATCCTTTAACTGTTCCAAAGTCAATATTAGTATAGGTCATATAACGAACCGGGTAAGCACCATTAATATATTGAACTTGAATCATATCGCGCATTTCACGATAAAAAACAGAAAGTTTTAACGACGATGTGTTGGACAATTTTTGTTGGAACCCCAACTCATAATCAATGGTTTTTTCGGTTTTTAAATCGGGGTTATTAATTGCATCCGATGCTTGATTAATAATATATAGGTATTCGATGGGATTCATACGAACATAGCCACTGGGACGTTTTGTAAGAATGTCGTAGTGTGCAAAAAACAATGCAACGTCAGAAATTGGGAATGAAAATGCAACACGTGGCATTACGTTTATTTGTGGATCGTAATCTTTAAATGCTTTTACTGTCATGCCTGCTTGAGGATCGGCTAAAATGGGTGCCATGCCATTAGAAGACTGAATTAACGAGGGGTCATTAACTTGTGTTCCGTTTGCATCATACCATTTTGCATCCTGCATCGAGTTACCGACTCTGTAACCTAATATTTTTGAAGGATTATCGGTATTATCTGCATAAACCACTGCATCTGAAGGCATATTACCGGGGTGTGCTCCATTTGGATTTAATGAACCGGGCACTTCGCTTAGTTTTTTTGTTTCGTACAATGAGAACGGATCTTTTAACACCATTTGGTTAGCATCGAAACGGTCAACACGAACACCTATATTAAATATAAGGTCGTTAAATGCAAATTTGTCCTGAATATAAGCAGCACCATAAATAGGTTGGAAAGAAGGAATTTCTCTTAAATAACGGCCATTTTCATCTTTTTTGGTTAAGAAATCGTTTAAGGTTGGTTTTCCTGAAATTTTCTTTCCATGAGCATCGTAGCCATAATAGGTTACAATATTATTACCATTATTTAATAATTCATCTGCACTAAAGAAATCGATTTTATAAATAGATGGATCGTACGAATCAAAGTCAATCCAATTGGTACCATTAACAGGCATACCTAAAGCTTCACGTAATTTTTGGTCGAATTGGTATTGAGTAGCACCTGAATATAGACGGTCATACCAAATTGTATCCTGGAAAACGCCATTGGCATCATATACTAAATGAGGGTTCGATTTATCCAATTCAAGAATATGCGCATTGGTAAATGCACGTCCATATGTCCACAAAGCCATTGGGCTTACACCAAAATAACGGTCATCACGTTGTTCGAATTCAAAACCTAATGATATTTCATGGTCTTTTACGTCTGCCGAACCGTTTGCAGAAATTCTATATTGTTGTTGGTCTAATTTATAATAGGTATTGTAAGGTGTACCGGGAGCTGTATAAAGTCCGTAAACAGAAATAGGAGCTTGACCATTCAGCAAACCACCGCCAGCTTCTACCAATACAGAGTTAGAATACATGAAGCTATTCGGATCATATAACGAATAATAGTAATTGGTATAAGCAGCCAAATCCGGATTTATATCGGATGGAGTATAAGCATATTTCAAATCTCTAAAACCATCGTGTTGCCATACACCTGAAGAAAATCCTTGAATGGTATCAGTATATGAATATGACCTTTCTTGGGTGGTATTAAATTTCCCTACATAACCATAATTGAATAAATTATCTTTATGACGTGGATCTTGAACAATCTCATTAAATTTGCTATAATCTAACTGAATTTGATAATATGCATTTTTGATTAAAGCTGTTGCATTTTCTTTTTCGTCGTTGCTTTGGAATTTTTGTGTTAATCGAATAAATCCACGCATGGTGTTGTCAATAGATTCGCCATTGTTATTACTATTAAATAAGGTATTGGCATAGCTAAATAAACGAGCTTGTTGATGATCGTAAGTAGCTCCTATAGTTAAACCTACATTTTTAGAAAGTTTATAATCAATTTTTCCTTGCAACATCATTTGTTTTGAATTAACATCGGAACGAGCTTTTACTTTTTCAAAATTTTCACTTCTTAAATAATTGGCATTTAATATCGTTCCAAAACCACTTTCGCTGGTCCTGTATGGGTTAGCTAATAAATTATCAACAACGCCATCTTTTGCTTTCCACCAATCAATAACAGATGGAGCTCCATCTATTTCGCTATTAAATGATGCCGTTAAAAAATATCCGGCTTTAACATCTTTTTTTGTTTTTGTTGAATCGTATGGATCTTTATATTTTTTAGAGAAAAGGGGTCCTGTAAGACTTCCTTCTGCTAAAAAATAGCCATAAGGATCTAAAAATTTTGATGTAGAAACTTCAATGGATCCATGGGTTTCACGCGAAGGTTCTTTTGTTGTAATACTAATAATACCACCGGTTACATCACCATATTTAGCGGGGATACCACCCATAATAACGTCAACTTGAGCTGTAGCTGACTTGGGTAAAGCTGAGGTACCACGTACTTTAACTCCGTCTATAATATACACTGTTGCTTCGGCACGTGCACCACGAATACTACCAACTTCACCACGTTCGCTATATACACCGCCTACGGTTGTTGCAACTGCTTCTGCAGAACGTCCGGGCATTTTTGCAATTTCCTTGTCGGTAACACTTCCACCGGATTGAGTCTGGTCTTTGCTAATTAATGGCACTTTATATTCTTTAACTTCGACTTCTTGCAATTGTTGAACTGCCGGAGAAATTCTAAAGTCTTGGAAGGTAATTTTTCCTGCCATAATTTTTACCCCCTTATATTGTAAAGGATGATAACCTACATACGATGCTTTTACATCATACGTTCCTGCAGGAATAGGTTTAATAACAAATTTACCGTCAAAATCTGTCATACCGCCCGTAACTACCTGACCATTAGCCTCTATAGACACATTGGCAAAAGCAATTGCCTCGCCTGTAGTGGCATCGATAACCTTACCTTGTAGTGTTCCCGATTGGGCAAAAATGGTTGCTGTCATCAGCAAACCAACACAAACTAAAACTAACCTTCGCAACATAATAATTTGATTATTATTTATTTAACATTTATTTAAAAATTCTTTAACACCTTTTAACAAGCGTGTAAATATAAATATTTTTATTTAAAATGACAATATTCTTTTTAAATGACTAAATTTTTCGAAAAAAAGTTGCAAAAACCCATAAAAATCAATCCGTTTTGAGTAAAAAAATAAAAGCTGCTTTATAGCAGCTTTTATTTTTATTGATTATAAATTCGTATTTATTGAATCGTTACTTTATGCGAACGTTTATATTCCCCATTGCTTACTTCAATATAATAAATTCCGTTGGGATAACCCTTAATGTCAATAAGTTGTTGATTTACTACGTTGTGTTTTTCGTAAATCTTTTGACCCATCATATTATATACATTAACAGTATATACCTCATTATCAGCTAACGTTAAGTTAAATAAGCCATCGCTTGGATTTGGATATACTTTTTGCATAAACATTGCCAACGGCATTTTTTCGCCCAAGGTTCCTACAAAACTTAGATCGTCAACATATAAGGTTGAATTTTCCTGAGGTGCATACCCTGCAGATGAAACACAAATAACCTGGAATGTATCGGGAACAACTGTAGGAGGATCGTATTGAATGGGTTGATTAAATGGAGTATAAGCACTAACGGTTTGGTTGGTCATTACACCGCCTATACCGATAGTATCACGCGAAGTACCATTCCATTTTGTCATAATAACGATAATGGCCATCGTGTCACCATTAACATTATTATATTTAAACCAACCTGAAAAAGATTCAGGTTTTACATTCATTGGAACTCCACCTGTTATACCAGTTAACATATCAAAAGAACCTGTTACGGCAATACCTGGTAACATCCCTATTAATGTAGCATTGATGGTTTTTAATTTCATAGCATACGAACCGGTATGCATGTCTGTAGTTTGAGTAACCGGTGCAAACGAAAAGAAACCTAAACTCAAATTGGAAGTTCCCCAACTACCGGGAGTAATGGTATCTGTCCATGTTTCAAATCCATTGTTGGGAATCGTAGGTTGAGCAATTAGAAAATTCATGCTAATAAAGCATGCAGAAACAAAAAGTAACATTTTTTTCATACGCATTTGTTTTTAATTGGTTAATATGCTTCAAATATAGTTTGACTTTTTGATACTTGCAAATTTTTTCTGAATATAATTCATTTTTATTCAAATATTTTCTTGTTTTGGATCTCACAAATAAATTTTACTTTTGAGAGAAATTGATTTAAACGCCATGAGCAAAAAAGCATTAATATTAATTATTCTCATAATCATTGTTTTATACGGACAATCGTTAAAGTTTCCTCATCTTTTATATTGGGACAATGCCGGATATTCTTATACACAACATCCAATCATTCATAGTTTGAGTTTCACCAATTTAAAAGCAATGTTTACCCGGAGTTTCGACAACCACTATCACCCCTTTACTCTTATTAGTTTGGCTATTGATTATTCATTAGGACATGGCAAAGCAGTTTTTTTTAGAATAACAAACCTGTTTTTGCTTATTTTTATTGGTCTATTTTTATTTATTTTTATATATAAGCTTCTCAGAAACAATTGGGCAGCTGCTTTTATTAGCTTATTTTTTGTTCTTCACCCGTTTAATGTCGAATCGGTAGTGTGGATTTCTGAAAGAAAGAATTTGCTTTTTATGTTTTTCCTTATCCCATCACTGATTTACTATTTAGAATATATTGAATACAAAGAAAAACGGTTTCTTCTGTATAGCTGCCTGTTTTTTATTTTCAGTCTTTTTTCTAAATCGCAAGGTTTGCCTATGATAGGCTTGCTATTTGTTATAGATTATATAAAAAATCGCAAGTTTAACCGCTCTAGTATAAAAGAAAAAATACCTTATTTAATAATAGGTGTCGTTTTTTTAATTGCGATGTTCTATTTTCATGTTCCAGCAAATTTTGAAAGGACACATCCCCATCGTCTTCCAGATTATTTATTCACCGGATTTAGAAATGTCTTTTTCTATGTTTATAAAACGCTTATTCCTTTTTGGTTTTCGCCCTATTATTCTTATCCTCAAAATCCTGTTAGCTCATATTGGTTTTTCCCTGTGCTCTTTATTTTATGTATTTGGCTTATTTTTAAGTATTTTAAAAGAAATCGATTGTTTATTGCCGGTCTATTGTTTTATTTTATCAGCATTTTCCCGCTGCTTAAATTTTTTCCCATTCCTTATGGCAACTATATTGCAGCCGACAGACATATGATTCTTCCTATCATTGGATTGGCTATAGCCTTTTGGTCATTGATCGTCAATAATGTTAAAAAGGGTTGGGTATGGAGTTCCGTTATCATCTTTTTAACTCTTCTTTTTGGTTCATCGTACTATACCATTTCGCAATGGAAAAACAGTCAACAGTTTTATACCTATTTAATTAATAGGCAACCCGAAGTAGTTTCAGGATGGGGTAACAGAGGAAGGGTTTCTCTTTCCGAAAAAAAATACAATGAAGCCATTCGTGATTTTTCAAAAGCCATTAAAATCAAACAAGATAATTCCAATTTATACCTCAACAGAGGACTTGCTTATGCCTATCTTAAGAAATTTGATAGTGCTTATTTTAATTTTTCAGAGGCTATTCGTTGCGACTCATCCAATTTTAAAGCCTATAGCAATCGTTCCTTGACATTGATTCAATTGAAAAAACCATTAGAAGCCTTAAACGATATTACATGCAGCATTATATTAAACCCTAACTATGTTGATGGATGGATTAACAAAGCATTTATAGAATATAAGCAAAATAATTACAAGCAAGCTATAGAAAGCATTAACAGAGCCATCGAATTAAATCCCCAAAACATCAAACTTCAATATTTGAAGAATGAAATATTGCAAGAAGCAAATAAAAACAAAAGTTTAAATTAATTTGATATTTCTTCGTAATGTTTTCAGTCCAATTCGACTGAGAGAAGTTCCGCTTAACTGTTTTTTAAAAGTAGAAGTTGTAAGTGTCTCCCATTCATTATCTGTCCAATAAACATGGCTTTGTGGAGTAAAAAACACATTTTGGGAATGCACAGCTCTATTATTATACGGGCATACTTTTTGGCAAATATCGCAACCGGCAATGTACGAAGTAGGATTTTCAAATGGCATTTTATCCTCTTTATTTTCTACGGTTAAATATGAAACACAACGTGAAGCATCGAGTATATAAGGTTTAATTAAAGCTTTGGTAGGACATGCATCGATGCATTTGTTACAATTTTCAGGACACTTTTGTTGTATTGGTTTATCGGGGCTTAGTTCTATATTTAAAGCGATTCCGCCAATAACACAATACGAACCATATATTGGATTTATAAGTAAACCATTTTTCCCAATCCACCCCAATCCTGCTGCAGCCGCATACGATTTTTCAAATATTGGAAGTGTATCGCAAAAAATCATACCATCTGCATGGCTATCGACATTTTTAATAAATCTCAATAAATCTTGTAACTTGGATTTAATTACTTTATGATAGTCATGGGAATAAGTATAATACGAAATTTTGTATCGCGAACGATTCGACATGATAGCTGGAGCATACGAAGCTAAAACCATTATCAATGATTTTGCTTCCGGGTAGAGCATAGAAATATTTCTTCTTCTCTCTGTTTTTTCATTTAAAAAAGCCATTTTACCATGGTAATGGCGATCTAAATAAGTTATTAAAGCTTCGTAATCTTTTTGTTTAATTTCCGGCAAGGAAATTCCTACATCATTAAATCCCAACGACAGAGCATATTCTTTAACTTGCCTTGTCAATGGAATTTTCATCATTTTATTAAAATTCTCCGTTAGATCTACCGGTTGTATATCCTCTCATGATACCTCTGGTAGAATTGCGAATAAACATAATTATGTCATCACGTTCTTTGGATGCCGGCAATTCTTTTTCTATGTATTCTAATGCTTGAGAAATATTCAAATTTCTAAGATACAAATAGCGATACACTTCTTGAATCTGCTGAATTTGCTCGTTAGTATAATTTCTCCTTCTTAAACCGATAGAATTAACACCAACATAACTCAGCGGTTCACGAGCAGCCTTAACAAAAGGAGGTACATCTTTGCGAACTAAACCACCACCCGAAATATAGCAATGAGAACCAATCTTTACAAATTGGTGAACGGCAACCAAACCGCCTAAATTTGCGTAGTCGTCAATTTCTACGTGACCGGCTAAAGTAGTGTTATTTGCTAAAATGCAGTTATTACCTACAATACAATCGTGTGCTACATGAACATAAGCCATTAATAAACAATTGTCACCGACAACCGTTTTATAGCTTGCTTTTGTACCTCTATTTATTGTAACAAACTCTCTAATCATTGTATTATCGCCAATAATGGCAACCGTTTCTTCACCCGTAAATTTCAAATCCTGAGGCACTGCAGATATTATTGCTCCCGGATAAATTTTACAATTTTTACCAATGCGGGCTCCTTCCATAATCACAGCATTTGACCCAATCCAAGTACCCTCACCAATTTCGACATTTTTTTCGATCGTTACAAAAGGATCTATTATAACATTATCAGCAATTTTTGCTTCAGGATGAATATATGCTAATGGTTGTTTCATATTTTAATAATGAAATTTAATTATTCTTTTTTAGCTATTTGAGCAGTCAATAAGCCCTCCGTTACAATTGAATCGCCTACATAAGCTATTCCTCTCATGGTGGCAATACCTCTCCTAACCGGACTAACTAACTCTAATTTAAATATCAACGTATCACCGGGAGAAACTTTCTTTTTAAAACGAACCTGTTCAATTCGCAAAAAATAGGTTGCATAATTCTCCGGATCGGGAACAGAATTCAAAACAAGAATGCCCCCAACTTGGGCCATTGCCTCAACAATTAATACTCCCGGCATAACCGGTTCGTTAGGAAAATGCCCCACGAAAAAGGCTTCGTTATAGGTAACATTTTTTAAACCAATTATACTGTTTTCATCAATCTTTAATATTTTATCTACCAACAAAAACGGATAGCGATGAGGTAATCGCTTTTTAATTTCGCCAATGTCCATTATTGGCTTTGCATAAATATCGGTAACGGGCATCGAAGGTTTTGCTTTTTCTTTACGAATAATTTGAGAAAGGTGTTTTGCAAACTCTACATTAGCTTTATGTCCCGGTTTTTTAGTAATGATTTTCCCCTTAATGGGCATTCCTACTAACGACACATCGCCAATAAAATCGAGCAATTTGTGACGTGCTAACTCATTCGTATAATGCAAAGAAGTATTGTTTAATAAGCCCAACTCAGGCTCGTATTCTATGTGAGGCTTATGAAGTAAGTCGGCAATGGAATTTACTTCTTCTTTTGTCAATTTTTTATCCACAATTACTATGGCATTATTCAAATCGCCACCTTTTACCAAACCATTTTTTGCCAAATATTCTAATTCGTCTAAAAAGACAAACGTTCTGCTTTTTGCAATTTCTGTAGCATACGTTGCTAAAGAATCTAAAACGGCATATTGATTTTTAACGATATCCGAAGGGTAATCGATAAGAGTAGTAACATTAAATTCGTCATCGGGAAGGGCAATATACTCACTTCCGGACTCAGGAACAACAAATGAGATCGGTTGTTTTATTTCAAAATAATATTTTGGCTCGTCTTGCTCAAAAATTCCTACATTCATTATTCCGGCTACAAATTCGCGTGCACTGCCATCTAAAATAGGAACTTCTTCGCCGGTAATCTCAATAAGCAAGTTATCAATTTCCATCGCAAAAATGGCACTTAACAAATGTTCAACCGTATGGATGGTTACGCCGTTTTCAGTTAGTGAAGTTCCTCGTGCCGTATGGCTAACATTATCTACTATGCTTTTAACAATGGGATTGCCATCAATATCTACTCGTTGAAAAATTATGCCATGATGAATGGGTGCAGGTTTTAAAGTAACAGTACAATTCGTACCTGTATGCAAACCGCTACCGGAGAAAGAAATAGGCATCTTTACTGTTCGCTGCATTTTTCCAATCATGATCTGATTTTTTTTAAAGTGGCACAAAGATAGATTAATAGTATTGATTTTCAAAACTGAAAATAAAATTTATAGCCAAGCAAACCTATAAATATATTCTTTTCTTTTGTTTTTGTAAAAAAAAGTGTACTCGCAATTTTACATAAATTCAACCAACTTTCTTAATTTTGGTTTATTGAGCATATGAATCATTCCCGAAGGCTTATTTTTAAATAGAAGCATCAGAAATTCTTCTTTTTGCTTTTCATTTATATTTAGGTCACGAAGTTGTGTCGGACACTGAATTTTCGTAAAGAATTCTTTCAATTTTTCTATGGTTTGCCCTGTTGTTCTTACCTTAAACCACTCTTTTCCCAGAAATTCGATTCGATCTTTAGAAGCGCGTCTTTGTAATTTAAACCATGCCGGATAAACAACGGACAAACTAGCTCCATGAGGAACATCATATAAGAGTGATAAATGATGGGCTACATCATGCACACCCCAATCGCCCGATTTTCTTCCATAAAAAGTTATGCCATTTAACGCACAGGTTGATGCCCACATCATACGTTCACGCAACGCATAATTTTGCAAATCATTGAGTAAGGGTTCTGCTATCTGGCTAATTTCTTTTAAAACACTAATAACAAAAAGATCTGAAAGAGCAGCATTCCCTTCACCAAAATAAGCTTCGAGCAAATGAGCTACGATATCGGCTAAACCATAAGCCGTATATTCCTTTGAAACGGATAAAGTATAAGTAGGATCGCAAATAGAAATAGTTGGGTACGTGTAGGGCGAGCCAAAGCCAATTTTCTCATGGGTTGCATTGTTCTGTAACACAGCAAAAGGATTCATTTCCGAACCGGTTGCTGCTAATGTTAGAACAGTAATAATAGGCAATGCTCGTGTCGGTTTTTCTTTGCCTTTCATCACTTTCCAAGGTTGATGATTAGAGGGTATGCACAACGCTATCATTTTGGCAGAATCTATTACACTCCCACCACCAATAGCAATTATCATATCCACTTTTTCGGCGATTCCTAATGCGATGGCTTTTTCTACGTCCTCAACACGAGGGTTTGGCTTTATCCCCCATATCTCGACAACATCAATTTTTGCCAATTCCAACTGAGATAAAACATCTGAATAAGCACCGTTTAATTTTGCCGACTTGCCGCCTAAAACTAACAAGGCTTTTTTTCCATATTTTGGAAGTTGCTTTGATAAGTTTGAAATGCTGTTTTTACCAAAAAATAGCTTTGTAGGATTATACGCAGTAAATGTTTCCATATTTTTTTTTCAAATGTAGAAAATTTATTTTAAAAAATTGAAACCATTATCTTATAAAAGAGTATAAGTGAAAGTAATTTAAAAAAAAGCCTATGAAAAAATTATCTGTTATTTTTATTTTGGGTGTTTTTGTTGCATTTTTGCTTCAAACATCGTGTAGTATTGAAAAGCGTCATTATCGTTCCGGTTTTTATGTTGATAATGGTTCTACCAAAAACACAAAATCTACCATTGTTGAAAAGCAAAGAAACAATGAAGTTGCTTTAAAAACAAACACAACGGAACCTTTAAGCGAATCGGTTGCCGAAACGGAACATACACCCATTTTTCATCAATCAGCAGAAGAACATTTAATGAAAGCCACTATACCTAAATTTGCTCACAAAACAAATGCATCAACCACAGAAACTCATTCTGAGGCAAAACAATTAAACAAAAACGAAGCCGTAAAAGCATTAAAAGAAAATGCAAAAGCCTTAGCGTTTTATGCAACATCACAAAAAGCTAACAGCAAAGGCGGCGGAGGAAATCAGATTGTTGCACTATTACTTTGTTTCTTTTTAGGATTTCTTGGGATTCACAGCTTTTATCTTGGTAATAAAAAGAAGGGTATTTGGCAATTAGTCATGTTCCTTGTTGGTCTTTTAACATTTGTTCTAATTATTGGCTACGTAATTTTAACCGCACTTAGTATTTGGGTTTTAATCGACTTTATTCGTCTTATTATTGGCGATTTAGGTCCCGGATGGTAAACCTTTTCAAAATTTCAACAATTTTTCAAAACTGCTCAACTTTAACGTTGGGCAGTTTTTTTTGCTCCAATCACTCAACGTATTTATTAATTCTAATTGAATAAACGGCAATGTATTTAAAACAGTTAACTCATACGTTTTACCATTATTTACAAGTGTTGCTTTTTCTATACATCCATTTTTTACCTGAATAGAAAGTTGAATTAATACCCCTTCTTCGAAAATAGAATTCACAAACTCAAAGGACGGTGAAAAGGCATAATTCCAATTCCAAGAAGAAAATTTATTCTTCACTAAATCATTAACCACCGAAACATCATGTTCATTTAATTTATAAACGTTTTCTACGCCATACATTTGCTTAAGCTCATTCCACATAAAATCGGCAAACTGCTCGTTGGTATAATTTACATTTAAGCAATCAATAAGGTTTATCGTAGGCGAAGGACGCGATCGAACCCCCTTATCAATAAAACATTCTTTTTTGCCGTTTAAACTTTTGTGCAATATTTCTTGTGAGGCATTGTAAAGTAATGTAGCATGATGCAAGGTTTTTTCTTTGTAAATATGAGCTGCGGTTCCTGTAATCTTTTTCTTATCTACTAACAAATCATTTTTTTCCGAAATTTCTGTTTCGATGTTCAGTTTATAAAGGACTTCTCTAATGGGCTGAAGCAAATCCATAAATTTCAATTTCCCTTTACGAATAATGGTTATGTTGATATTTCCCAAATCGTGAAAAACAGTACCACCACCAGATATTCTACGAACTAAAGGGATGTTCGCCTGATGAATAAATTGTTGATTCGCTTCTGCAAAAGCATTCTGATGTTTACCAACAATAACCGATGTTTCGTTTCGATAAACCAACAAAATATCTTCATCCAATTCATGTAAAAGATAATATTCTAAGGCAATATTAAAATATGGATTATAGTTTGGGCTTAAGATTGCTATCATTTAATTTTTCGTTTTTTTTGTGTCGAAGTTTATCGCGTTTTGTTCGTTTTTCATACTTAGCCATAAATTCTTTTTCGAGATTTATACCGGTTTGATTGGCCAAGCATATCAATACCCATAGCACATCTGCCATTTCCTCTCCTATGCTATTTTGTTTATCACTCTCTTTAAACGATTGCTCACCATAAGTTCGCGCCATTAGTCTTGCCAATTCGCCCACCTCTTCCATTAACAAGGTCATGTTTGTTAACTCATTAAAATATCTGACGCCGATGGATGTTATCCACTGGTCAGTTAGTTTTTGTAATTCATCAAGCGTATGTTTTTTTGATTCCATAACATATATTAATATCACAAACCTAATTCATTTTCTAAAAACAAAAAAATGACAAAACTATTTTTTAATGTATTTTTGTACAAATTTTTAAAGACATGAAAACAAAAATATTTTTATTCTTTTCAATTCTATTTCTTTTGATTCGTTGCTATAAAGTTCCTATCACCAATAGAAATCAGATAAGGCTAATGCCCGACATAATGATAACCAACCTAGCACTAACGAGCTATCAAGATTTTATGTCAAAAAACAAAATCATACCTTCCAGCGATAATCGAAGCAAACAATTAGATAATGTTGGTAATAGAATGGTAGCTGCCGTTAATAACCTTTTTGCCAACACCAAATATAAAGATCGAATAAAAAATCAAAAATGGGAGTATCATTTAGTAGATAACCCAACCGTTAATGCGTGGTGTATGCCCGGTGGCAAAATTGTTTTTTACTCCGGTATTCTTCCCTACACTCAAGACGACGAAGGGATTGCAGTTGTTATGGGGCACGAAATGGCACATGCCATAGCTAAACATGGAAACGAACGCATGAGCCAACAAATGGCTATCATGATGGGAGGAGTTACGATAGATGTAGCCATGCAACAACGTCCCGAAGAAACAAAAGAAATCTTCAAATCACTTTATGGAGTAAGTGCTACCCTCGGAGCATTAGCATATTCGCGCAAGCATGAATACGAAGCGGATAAAATAGGCCTCGTTATAATGGCTAAAGCAGGTTATAATCCCGAAAAAGCAATCGCTTTCTGGGAACGAATGAGTCAAAAAAGTGGAGGCTCTATCCCTCAATTTTTAAGCACTCATCCTTCGGATGAAAACCGAATAAAAGAAATGAAAAAATTTCTGCCTACCGCAATGAAATATTACAAAACAAATTAATTGAACCGTTTTTCAACGACATTCCAATCGAGTATTTTCCAAAATTCACTTACATAATCGGGACGGCGATTTTGATAATCGAGATAGTAAGCATGTTCCCATACATCACACGTTAAAAGTGGTTTATGTCCATCGCGTATAGGATTTGCTGCATTTGAAGTTTGAATAATTTCGAGCTGCCCTTCTTTACTAACAACTAACCATGCCCAACCTGAGCCAAATAACGTTGTTGCTGCTTTCTGAAAAGCTTCTTTAAACGCCTCCAAACTTCCAAATTTATGTTGAATAGCTTCTAACAGCTTTCCCTCCGGTTTTGTTTTGGGATTTGGCGAGAACGATTCAAAATAAAATGTATGATTCCATACCTGAGCTCCATTATTAAAAATGCCTCCGTCAGCCTCTTTAATAATAGTTAACAAATCAGCATTTTCAAACGTTGTTCCGACAATTAAATTATTTAAATTATTAACATAAGCCTGATGGTGTTTTCCATAATGATATTCGATGGTTTTTTGGCTTATAACAGGCTCTAACGCATTAGGAGCATAAGGCAATAAAGGTAATTCGTGCTTCATAATTAATCCATTTTTTTAATGAACAAATTTAAGCATTGTTTTACTTATTTCAAAGAAATCCTTTTTAAATTTTTGAATTATTCTCATTACAACCCTATTCAGAAGGACTGTATTTTTATCAAATAAATGATAAAAACATGCAAATTGGCAAGTTAATTTTTGCTAAATAATGCATATCTTGGCAACCAAAATTAAAATTAAACGTCTTTAAAAAAAAATAAACATGAAAATCTTTTTTTCAATTGTATTCTTGATTGTTTTGAGTTATCAATCAATAATAAGCCAAAACACTAATTATAAACTCATTAAACAAGAGCAAGGTGTTCAATTTTTTGCTCGAGAAATGGAATGCCACGATGATTGGAATGGTATTCATCAACTTTTTTATCAAATTCAAGTTATAAACACAACCGAAATGCAAGCCACTATTTCGTGGAATATTGACACATGGATGAATGGAGCGTGTGTTACATGCGGAAAACCTAAAAATGCCGAAAACACATACACGATTGAATTGCCACCATCGGGCAGCCTTGATGGCAATTGCGATAAAAATAGTCCAAAAGGATTAAAAGTTTATATAAAAGAAATACAAAACAACAGAAGTTCTGTATTATCAAAGTTTGAAATAACAAATTTAAAAGTAGAGTTTCATGAATAAGTTATTCGTTTCAATAGTTGTTTTTGTTTCCATATTTATTCAAAGCAATTTATATTCACAATGCGGAATTGTAATAGATACGGTTTATTACAACGGTGACTACTTTTTAACTCCCGATACCATTAAGGTTTGTCAAGGCGATCAGGTTACTTTTGCATACCCCGATGCAGGTTGCCCCACGTATATGATGGATAATAATTTTAATAATGGTCAAATTGGAACTGGATGGTCTTCCAATGCATCACCGATGTTTAATGATACTTGCGGACCGGGAGTTGATGGAACCACTTATTTGTGGATTGGCCCGGCAACCAGCTTCCCCAGAAGATTAACGACGGTTAGTTATTCGGTAACAACTCAATGTCAAATATGTTTTGATATGAAGTATGCTTCTCAAGCAAACTCATCTCCTTGCGAAGGCCCGGATGAATCAACCGAAGGTGTTCATTTGCAGTATTCTACATCCAGCGCTAATGGACCGTGGATAGATATTAATTATTGGGATCCGAATGGAGGCTATGATCCAATTTTAACCACATGGCAACACTATTGCGAAAATGTTCCTGTAAACGGAACCATTTGGTTTAGCTGGTATCAAGATGTAACTTCCGGTAACGATTATGACCACTGGGGATTGGACAATGTACAAATCTTTTGTCCACCACCTTCTCAAGTTATTCAGGGAGCTTTTAATTCAAATGTAGTATCAACCAATAGCTATTCAACAACGATAAACGCTCAAAACAGCGGCTACTTTGTTGCAACCGTATCTGATGGAAGTTTATCCGCATCAGACAGTGTATATGTGGATGTTTATCCACCTCCATCCATGTCAATAAGCGGACTCAATAATTCATATTGCGTAAACGATGCCGCAACCAACCTTACCGGAAGCCCATCGCCCGGAGTTTTTTCGGGTCCGGGCATTTCAGGAAATGCATTTGACCCTGCCATTGCCGGTGTTGGTACCCACACTATAACGTATCACCACTATTATGTTACAACAAATTCTGCAACAGGATTACTCACCTTCTTTTTTGATGATTTCTCGACCGACAAAGGATGGACAGGATACGGCACACAATGGACAAGAGGCTCTGCTACTTCAAGTAGCGGTTGCAGTGGCAGTCAAGACCCTGCTCAAGATCATACTGCAACTTCCGACAATTTTATAATAGGGAACTGGCTTGGTGGTTGCTACCAAAATAGTTTAACTCAAACCTATTGGCTTACAAGCCCAACCATTGATTGTTCAAACTTAAACACATGCAATATAGAATTTTATAGCCACAGTGGTGTAGAAAGCCCAACCTACGACCATTTATATATTGAAGCCTACAATGGTTCGGCATGGCAGCAAATTTGGACCAATACTTCATCACTCGACGAAACATCCTGGACATTACGCAATTATTCCGTACCCCAGGCAACCAATAACCCAAACTTCAAAGTACGTTTTGGTATAGGGGTTACCGATGTTAGTGTAACTTATAAAGGATGGAATATTGATGATTTTAAACTTAAGTGCAATGGTTCGATAATTGTAACCGACACCTTATGCGATTTTGTAACGACTCAAAACGTTACCGTATCACCACAACCTACATCTACTTTTACTTACAATGATTCTATCTGTCAGAATAGCACAACAACCATTCAATTTACCGGAACTGCCTCAGCTAACTCTACATATACATGGAATTTTGGTGGAGGAACGGTATTAAGCGGCAGTGGCATTGGTCCCTACGTTGTTCAATATGCAAATGACGGCAATTATACTATTAGTTTAACCGTTAACGACAATGGTTGTTCTTCAACACAAACACAACATACGCTAACGGTTTTGCCATACGGGCATCCTTACTGTTGCATTATACCAACAACTAATGCAGGTGCAGACGACAGTATTTGCGGCTTAACTTATACGCTTAATGCAATTGCTTCGCTTGGTGTTGGTACATGGACACAAATATCCGGACCGGGCACCTCCAGTTTTCAAGATAATCACTCTGCATACAGCTCGGTTACTGTTAGCGTTGCCGGAACATATTCTTATGATTGGCACGAGGTAAATGGAACCGGATGTGAAGACAGAGATACCGTAGTCATTACTTTTATACAGCAACCTGTTGCCAATGCCGGTCAAGATATTAGTGTTTGCCAGCTTTCCTCAGCTTTAAATGCTATAGGTAGCGCAGGTCTGGGGACATGGACTCAAGTAAGCGGTCCCGGCACAATCAGTTTCGACAACAACCATAATCCAACTGCAACTGCTACAGCTACACAACAAGGATCTTATGTTTTACAATGGTTTGAAGACAACCAAGGATGTACTTCTTCCGATCAAATGACACTGATATTAACAAATCAACCTATAGCAAATGCCGGAACTGACACCGCTCTCTGTTCATTTACTCATCAACTTAATGCCACTCCAAGCTATGGCACAGGAACTTGGCTTAACATTTCGGGCCCCGGCACTGTTCAATTTGCAAATATTCATTCACCCAATTCTACGGTACAAGCCAGCACACATGGAACATATAACTTTGTATGGAATGAAGACAACGGAAATGGTTGTATTAGCAACGATACCGTACAAATTACTTTCAATTATATACCTACTTCAACATTTACGCTTCCATCAATCAACTGCTTTAACGACACCATTGTTGTAACATATACCGGAAATGCTACACCTCAAGCAAATTATAACTGGAATTTCGGGAATGCTGTTGTTGTATCGGGTGTTGGTGCCGGTCCTTATGCTATTGCATACAATCAAACCGGAACATTCCCTGTTTCACTTCAAATCACACAAAATGGTTGTACTTCTTCAACTACAACTTTACAAACAACAAATCCCGAACCCATTTCGCTAAGCCTTTCTAAAGTAGATGTTACTTGTTTTGGCTACAATGATGGACTTGTATCCAGTCAAGTAAGTGGAGGCACGCCTCCATACAGTTACCATTGGAACAATGGCTCCATTTTCGCAAATCAAACTCAAGCTACAGCCGGTTGGTATTTCTTAACCGTAACCGACCAAAATGGTTGTAAGGCAATGGCTGACATAACCGTTGCTGAACCAGCAAAACTTTCTATAGATATGATTGACTCTATTGCTATTTGTAAAGATTCAACCATCACCATCTCTTCATCCGCAACCGGAGGCACATCTCCTTATACATATCAATGGAATAATGGAGTAAATTCTAATTCCATTACTGTAAGTCCTTCTACCACTACTATTTATTCACTCATTGTTAAAGACAGTCATCAATGTATTGCTCAAAAAAGCGTAAAAGTATATGTGTATCCTCCTCTCAACTTTACGGCAACAGCAAATACCGATAGTATTTGTTTAGGCGAACAAGTCATCATTAATACGCAAACATCAGGAGGAATGGGTGCCCCGTACCAATATTATGTCAACGGATTACAGAACTCAACTCCTATCTATTTATATCCGAACAATTCACAATCGTATCAAATTAGAGTAAAAGACGGCTGCAACTATACAGCCATGGTCGATGTCCCGATATTTGTATATCCATCGCCTTCGATTAATCCAAGTTCAAATATCACTTCGGGCTGTATGCCGCTTTCGGTTCAATTTAATGAAAGTAGCCCTGATGAAGGACAACAGTACGTTTGGAATTTTGGTGACAACAGTTCTGCTTTTTCAAAAAATCCAAAGCATACATTTAACAACGCCGGAACGTACACCGTATCGTTAACAGTTACAACAATTAACGGTTGTCATGTTACCAATACATTCCCCAATTGGATTACTGTATTCCCATTGCCTCATGCTCAATTTATTTCAGACCCGCCTATCGCCACCGTTGTTAAACCCGAAATTAATTTTGTTAATTATTCCTCACTTACCGATAGTGTAATGTGGTTTTTTGGTGATGGCGATTCTTCCAATATTTATAATCCGTATCATCTATTCCCTGCCGACACTCCAAAAACATACCAGGTTACCCTTGTTGTATTTACCAATAAAGGTTGTACTGACACCGTTCATGGTGTAGTTCAAGTAAGAGATGTATATACCTTCTACGCACCAACAGCATTCAGCCCGGACGGCAATGGTATTAACGAAGTCTTTTATGTAACCGGTCATGGCATTAAAGAAGAAACCTTTAGTTTAACCATCTATGATCGTTGGGGCGAAATTGTTTTCCAAACGAACGATATTCACGAAGGTTGGGATGGCAGAATAAACGGAGGGAAAATTGCACCCGTAGGAACCTATACTTGGCTTGCCAAATTTAAAGACTTCCAAAAGATTGCACACGATGAATACGGAAAGGTTACCATTATTCGATAAAAAATTGTATATAAGCTTTTTATTAAATACCTGAATTAATTCTTATCAATTTTTGAAAACAAATCAACTTTCAGGCAACTTTTTGAAAAACGTGTGTTATTTATAATTGAAAACATACGTGATGCTATCTGAAGAACAATTGTTAAAAAAATGTCGGGAAGGAGAGCAGAAAGCACAGGAAGAATTATATGATCGTTTTTGTGCTGCTATGCTTGGAGTCTGTATGCGCTATTGTGGAAACAGATCGGAAGCAGAGGATGTTTTACAGGAAGGATTTATCAAGGTTTTCAGAAATATTTACGATTTTAAAGCAAAACATGAAGGTTCTTTAGCAGCATGGATAAAAGTGATTATGGTGAATACTTCTCTTAATTATATAAGAGCCAAAAAACATTTTTCATTCATTGAAGAGATGGAAAACGTTCCTATTTCAGAGTTTGAAAGTGAAGATGTTTTGATTGAAAATGAAGACAATATTCAGCCTCAAATGAGTGATTTAATTGAAATGATTAATGAACTTCCGGAAGGGTATAAAATTGTATTCAACCTCTTTGCTTTTGAAAAATACGGACATAAGGAAATAGCAAAAATGCTTTCTATTTCGGAAGGAACCTCCCGACTTCATCACAAAAACGGCTTAAAATTTCATAACTATCTGATAATCAA